>CAZLSZ010000003.1:0-66008 GCA_964562445.1 uncultured Gammaproteobacteria bacterium | reverse complement strand
TATCCACATTACTCTATCAAACTATATCACATATTATAGGCCTATAATTATTCCCTTCTCTCCTCTCTCCCACTTAACTGATAACAGAAAACGAAAAACTGAAAACTAAAAATTAAATTGAAATATAACTTTTATTGAGGCTAATGCGGAGTTATTTGTATGGTAATTTGGGGCGTTTTTGACCCCTTCTCCGATTTAGCTAAAAACGTAGAATGTATAACAGTGTTTTCTGTTCTTTGTTGTATGTTTTACGTTATTTGAGATTGCTTCTCCTGCATTGCAGGATCGCAATGACAAGGGATTCCCCTACTTTCCCCATGAAGTGAATAATAATAAAACGAAGAAAACAATTGTCCCTACCCATACATATTCCCACATAATACCCTTAAATAATCGCTTCTCAAACCAAATATGGCTCAGTCCGATAATTGAGTAAAAGAAACCGGTGAGAAAAAGCGCTGTCACAGTCGGATTTGACGGCCAAAACCATACCAGTGAAGCTACCTCTATAACACATACCGTTAAAATACTTGCCCACATCCTCAAAGGCTGAGGATACTTTTGCAATGTATATGTCCACAGTGAATGATATACCAGCGCATACGTATATAGACCGATCAAGACCATAAGCGGAATAAGAATAAAATGCAATGAAAACGCGATATTTGTCAGCAAAAAATATGATACCAACGTAATAACAAACGATACAATTCGCGCGCCTGATAATAACTGAATAGTACGAGATGTAGAAACAATAAAAATATTTTGACTCAAAAAGAGTGAATATAATCCGAAAGCATAGATAAGCGCAAACACGGATCTGGATAATAACGTGGAAGGGGTCAAAAGATAAAAGAATCCGAATGAAAGACTGTAAAGAAACGGCAGGATAAAGACATGATATGATTTATTTTCTCTGATATCTCTCCATATTGCCCATAAAAGAAACAATGTCGTCATTACCGGCAACAATAATGTGATACCTATTCCCCATTGATTAAAACGTAGTTCAGAAAAAAATAATCCCAGAGATAATGTTGCGACGGCAATGACAAATTTTTGTCTTTTGTCTATAAAAAAACGGAATCTCCTCCCCTTCTTTACACCCGATGAGAATCGCGGTCGAATATTCATGAAAATGTCAGTTACTCTCCTCTATTAATGCATCCGGAATATCAAAATTTGCATATACCTTTTGGACATCATCGTTTTCTTCTAATTTTTCAATAAACTGTAGGGCTCTCTCAGCATCAGCTTTATCAGTGATCGGTGATAATACTATAGGCCTAAAAGATATCTCAGCATTATTTATAGTTAATCCTTCTTTCTCTACAGCATCTTTTACTTTCGATAGTTCGTCAGGCTTGGTATAAAGCAGTACCTCATCATCTGCCTCTTCAATATCATCGACCCCGTGATCTGCTGCAATCATAAAAATATCATCTAACGTCTTCCCTTCTTTGTTTACGATAATGACACCGTTTTTTTCAAACTGGTACATCACACTGCCCTGCGCTCCCATATTGCCGCCGTTTTTATTAAAAATACTTTTTACCTCTGCGACAGTACGTACTTTATTATCAGTAAGCGCTTCGACAACGACACTGAATCCTCCCGGCCCGAATCCTTCATATACTGTTTCTTCCAAATCTGCTGCCTGTTTACCGCTTGCGCGTTCAATTGCCCGCTCGATATTATCTTTGGGCATATTGGCAGTTCGGGCTGCCTCCACTGCAAGTCGAAGCTTGAAATTCATATTGATGTCAGGAGAACCACCGCCTTGACGCACCGCTATGGTAATTGCTTTGGAAAGCTTTGTGAACGCTTGTCCGCGTTTGGCATCATTTGCCCCTTTTTGTCTTTTAATTGTTGCCCATTTAGAATGTCCGCTCATATAACGTAAAACTAAGAAATTAAAACATAGAAATATACTTCACACGCGATACAATATACCCTATACCTTTTTCTTCATGAGTTATTATACCTTGAATGTATTGACTTTGGCAAGAAATATAAGTACAATTACTTTCGATCAAGCCCTACGTTATGGTAACTCTCAAAGCTCAAGCAATCCAAACCGCTCTTGTAGGAGATTGGGATAACGCAATTCATATTAACCAATTAATTCTTCAGGAAGATCCCAATGATATTGATACACTTAATCGTCTCGCATTTGCACATTTGAGTAACGGAAATCCCGGTGAAGCAAAAACCGTCTATGAAAAAGTACTCATGCTGGATATGAAAAATCCCATCGCAATCAGAAACCTGAAGCGATTAAATGATTTTAATGTTAAAAAAGCGCCGATTACTATCAGTAATCTTTTTATCGAAGAGCCGGGTAAAACAAAAGTAATTGAATTAATAAATATTACTGATAAAAAAGTGCTCGCGCATCTCAGGTCAGGCGAAAAACTCGAATTAAAAATTAAACGAAGCAAATTATTTGCATATGATACGGATGACCAGTTTATCGGGATGCTGCCTGATGACATAGGACAGCGGCTTATCAAATTTATCACGGAAGGCAATGAATATGAAGCATATGTACGAACAACAGATAACGGCAAAGTTGTGGTCTTTCTTAGGGAGACGAAAAGAATTAATAAATATAAAAATCAGCCTTCTTTTATAGGCAGTTTGGAAAAACCCAAACTATCAATTGCTCACGCAAAAGCAAGACATCAGTTGAAATCCGAAAGCTTGTCAGACGCGTCGTAAATCACCTTTCCCTTCTTCAAATGATATTTTACTTTTTTCACTTCCTCAAGTTTGGTCTGTCTATGAAGCGATATCAATGAAAGTATTATCGATATCCCGGCAAGAATGATGATTATTTCCATCTGCATACTTAAAATTTTTCAGTTTTTATACTATCTTCTCCAAGGATAATCACAATATTTGCGATAGTCTGCTTTTGTAATTGTGTCACGGGAAAACCCAACAGAGAGGTAACTTTTCGCAGTGTATAGGTCTGATCTCCATAATATTGTATCGATGAGGTGGGTTTTGCTTCATATGAAGTCGTGACGTCCACCACAGTACCCCCCAGATTGGTCAGAACACGCCCTAGCCGCTGTCCCATACCCGAAACCTTTGAAGCATTAATAATCTGTATACTGACGTTCTCAGCGGTTATAGAAGGATCATTCATCACACGTGCGATAAGTGTATTATTATCGGGATTAATTCCTGCTAAATTAATTTCGCTGATTAACTTGTTATTTGAAACGATATCATGCGAGATAAGCACTAAACGGATGAGGTCCACAATCGTCATATCTGTTTTTACAGAATGAAAATGTGTAACTGCGCTCCATAACATGCCGCCGGCATCATTATTTACATCAATTGCGTCCTGCACATCCAAGTGCGCGTCTGTCGCAATCCCGTACTCCTTTGCCAAACTTTGATGCGGTACAGGTTTCGCATCGGTAACTTCAAGAACAGCAAGAGAAGGTATCTGCGGACTGAACGCAATAACTTCTTTCACAGCAGAATTTTTTGTAACTGCTATGGAAAAATGCTGATGTCCGTCAAATTTACTTTGAAGGAAAAGAGTGAACAAGCGTATAGTAAAAGAAACAGTGATAAGAAGAATGACAACAGAAGCGTATATGTAGAGCATCCGCATCGAATCTTTTTCTTTTCGGACAGATTTTCGTCTCATATAGTAATTATAAACGCAAAACGACACGACATGCAAAGAAAAAACCATACGTCATTCTCAATGGAGACTCCCAACGACAGACTATATCTTTACGAAGTGGTCAAGACAGGAAGATAATTCTTGAGGTAACGGAGCGGAAAACGTCACATGCTCCCCTGTCTCGGGGTGAACAAACGATATTTTTGCCGCGTGCAGAAAGACACGATCCAAAAGCTTGCGGTCATTTCGGGATGTCTTTCTCCCCGCGTAGAGAAAATCAGCAAAAATCGGATGGTTTATATATTTTAAATGCACACGGATCTGATGTGTCCTACCTGATTGAGGATATAATTCTACCAGGCTCAACCGTTCTTTTGTTTTTTCATCCGTATATATATCCAGCACCTGATAGAGCGTTTTTGATTCTTTCCCGCCGGGTACGATACCGAAACTTTTCTTGTTCCATGGCAATCGTCCTACAGGTACATTTATTTCTCCATCGTGCGGCGTAATTTCACCATGCGCAAACGCGTGATATACTTTTTTTACATTTCTTTCCCGAAATTGTTTTTGTAGTTCTACAAAAGAGCTTGGCGTCTTGGCAATGAGTAAAATCCCTGATGTCTCTTTATCAAGCCTGTGCACGATGCCTCCTCTTCTATAAAAATCTGTCTCAGGATTCCAGCCTTCTTCACCGAATTTCGGCAAATCTGACACATCCGCAATACCACTCTCCAATCCCAAATACTCTTCTGCCCAATCCTGCACAGTGACGACATGCTGTGTCGTATCCGCTTTATTGACGATAACACCGGCAGGCTTATCAATAACGAGCAGCGAATCGTCTTCATATATAACAGCAAGCGTATTCATAATTAATGATGGAGTGTCCGTCGATGTTTTGAAAATGGTTTTTCCTGTTTCCAAAAAAGAATTATCATAAATATCAGCATCACAGCAGCAGCTATATTTGAACCCGTAATGATAATATGCATCGTCCGAATCGCATTAATCAAAGCAGTAGCCAAAGAAATAAAGGAAAAAAACATAAGAAAAAGAATGGTAATCGTTCCTTCACGTATTGAGCGATTGAGAAGTTTGGGATAAAGAAATTTTCTGAAAAAAAGAAGCAAAATGAGAAAACTTACCGTACTGATGCCGAAATGAATTATATTTGTATTTATATGCATCAACGCGCCGGCTAAATACCCTATGGGCAAGGCTGTGAGAAACGATAAACTCAAAAAATCTCCCATTCTTCCCAATGGTAATTTTTTCACTTTGCTGACGAAATAGAGCGCGATCATCGCTCCGATGATCGCGCCCACCAGAGAAAATCCCGCATATTTTAAAGAGAAAAAATTAAGAAATATATTTTGGCCCGGATATTGGAAAAAAAGAAA
This sequence comes from uncultured Gammaproteobacteria bacterium, assembly GCA_964562445.1. Classification (GTDB taxonomy): domain Bacteria; phylum Patescibacteriota; class Microgenomatia; order Levybacterales; family UBA12049; genus JACDET01. Next base: position 60,956 of record CAZLSZ010000003.1, on the reverse strand, counting down.
AAATAATCGTGAGATAATAAGACCCAACCATAAACAAGTAAAAGCAATATCAAAAGACTGCTCCAAGGAAATTCCCTTGCGGATAAATACATGGTCGTCTTTGACCAATTTATATAAGGAATATAAAAAAATAATACCCGCTAATGCTAATGCTACAAATTCCATATTATACAAAAAATTGCGTTATCCCCAATAAAAATAAGATTACGCCAATTCCGGTAATAACTGCGCCTACTCCTATTAAATCAGATAATCCTCCGACAACCAAAATCGGCAGCACAGACAGCACTCCGACAATAGTACTCAGGAACCCATATATTTTACCACGTAATGCTTCCGGCGTCTTTTCCTGCAGGAGCGTGTTGGCAGGGACAAAAACAAATGCGTTTGCAAGTCCCAATACAAAGGCTAATAATGACATGATATGTAATGTGGTGATATCGGGAAGAAATGTATTGAGGAACTGCACAAAATCTTTCGAGGCAACTTTGGAACCATACGGCATGAGCATCATCGCAATACCAGAAAGAAATAGCCCGATGGTAATTATCTTATTTCGGTTTCGAAAACGCAGAAAATTTACAATGATGATAGCTCCTATCACCATACCAAATGCTGCGGGAGCGACAAAAATCAGCGGAAATTCTTCCACGGGAATCTTGAGGATTTGTGTCGCGTATCCGGGCGCAATTGCTGCCAAAATAAGCACCAAAATTTGAGAAAGCGCCAGAAACATAAGCGCACCTACAATTTCTTTTGTCCGTGACATCACACGAAACGTATTTCTGAGATCTTTAAAAATATTCAATTCTTTCTCTTCATGTGTATCTTTATGATGATTATATTTCGGCTTTATCAATGAAATAACAGCTGCGCTGATAAAAAGTAACAATGCGATAAAAAGTCCCATCTTAACAGGATGCAGCAGAAGCAATAACGGACCCGAAAGGACATATGCAATAAGCATAGAACCGAAAATTGCCAACCCGAAAAGCGCGTTGGCAGCCATGAGGTATTCTTCTTTCACAACTTTGGGGATCATAGGACTCTCAGCAGGGATGAAAAACTGAGCGATAACAGAAAAGAAAAAACATGCAAAATATACCATAAATACCCAATTCATCGTCGCGCTCAATAACAAAAGGATAACACCGCGAAGGATATTACTCACAATCATAACCTTTTTTTTATCCCAATGATCCACATACACCCCCGCGATAGAACCAAATAAAATAGCAGGGACAGTAAATGAGATAACGACACCGGATACGGCAGTGTTTGACTGTGTCAATTTAAAAACAAGAATGATAAGAAAAAAATTAAAAAGATGTGTGGAGACTTGAGTAAGGATTTCACCAATCCAAAGGTATAAAAAAGACTTTTCTGTTAATACCCGTAGGAAGTCTGAGTTCATGGTTAAGCTTTTTCTGAATAGGCACCCGTTCGAGTATCAACACGTATTTCATCATTTATATTGATAAATAATGGAACTTTTGTTGTCATCCCGTTTTCCAAGACAGCATCTTTGAATACATTGGTAGCTGAATTTCCTTTAGCGCCCGGTGCGGTCTCGACTACCTTAAATGTCATTTTTGGGGGAAGAATAAGCGATAGCGGCTCACCCTGCAAAAAACTAATAGGAAGAGTCATACCATCTTTAAGATATATGTGTTCGGGTAATGTTTTAAGAGCGATGGTAATTTGTTCATATGTCTGCGGGTCCATAAAGTATGCCAGTTCATCATCTTTGTAGAGAAACTGCATTTCTTTCTTGGGGACAGTGATATCCTGCACTTTGGCACCATTGATATAACTTTTTTCGACAATCGTGCCTGTTTTTATGTTTTTGACCTTTACTTTGATGTTGGCAGAGCCGCGGCCCATTTTGATGTGTTCGTATGACAATACGGTCAAAAACTGCCCGTCTTCTTCATATGCTGTGCCTGCGCGTAAATCTGTTACTGAAATCATATGCACATTTTAGCATACATGAGGCACCCTTGTCACGAAAATAATAACCAATGTCATTGCAAGGCTCCTGCACTGCAGGAGTGGCAATCTCATATAACGCAAAACATAACACTAAAGACTGATATAACAAATGTCATTCCCGACCTGATCGGGAATCTCTCTTTTGTCATTCTGGGGACGAGTAGAACGAGGACTCCAGGATCAGATTCTGGACAAGCCAGAATGACGTGGGATATCCATCTCAGGCAAAGCAGGATCAGGGGTGACAACTACTTTTCCTGCAGCATATTGAGGAGTGTCCGTACCCCAAACCCCGTTCCTCCTTTGAGAGAAACATCACTTGGCGAAGAAAGAAACGCCGGACCTGCGATATCAAGATGCGCCCATGGAAGATTATCCACAAATGCTTCCAAAAAAAGCGCCGCGGTAATTGCTCCACCATATCGTTTACTGGAAAGGTTGGCGATATCTGCCACATCACTTTTGTTGAGCTTCTTATATCCTTTTTCAAGCGGCATTTCCCATACTCTCTCCCCCGCATCATATGCAGCACTTTTTATCTTCCGTCCGAGATCCTGATTATTCACAAAAAGTCCCGATACTTCATCACCCAAAGCGACCATACATGCGCCTGTTAATGTCGCGAGATCAATAATTTCCGTCGCTCCATGCTTGACGGCATAAGACAAACTATCCGCGAGTGTCACTCTGCCTTCAGCGTCGGTATTGAGTATTTCAATTGTCTTCCCATTCATCGCCTTTACGACATCCCCGGGGACCGCGGATGTTGCGGAAATGAGATTTGGTGTCGCGGCGATAATACCCATGACCGGAAAGTCCGGTTTGAGCTCGGAAATAACGGAAAAAACGCCGAGTACTGCTGCCGCACCTGCCATATCACATTTCATATCCGTCATATGCGGATCAGGTTTGACATTGATGCCACCACTATCAAAAGTTATCCCCTTCCCTACCAACGCGACTTTTTTCTTGGACGTTTTTCCGGGATTATACTCAAGGACGATAAACTTGGGCGAGACAGCATCTCCTGCAGCGCGGGCAATAGAAAGAAATGCTTGCATCCCCATCTTCTCACATTGTGTTTTATCAAATACTTTGCAGGAAAGCGTTTTGGGATTTTTCTTGGAGATATCTTTTGCCAATTCCGCTAAATATGCAGGATTTGCGAAATATGCCGGCTCATTTACCAAATCTCTGGCTAACATTGTCCCTTTCGCGTATAATTCGGCCTTTTTTATACTTTGATACAAAATATCTTTTTCCTTTTTATCGTTATAATGGACGATTACAATTTCCAGTACCTTTTCCTGCTCCTCCTGCTTTTTGTATTTATTAAATGTATACGCTCCCAATAACAACCCTTCAGTAAATGCCTGCGTCAGCACATCCAATCCTCCCAGTTTTATTACTTCTTCAGGGAAAAAGACAGATGCTGAATTTATTTTATTTTTATACTTTTTGGAAAAAATCCCTCCCGCGTTTCGAAGTTCATTTACCGTAAATTCTTCTTTTTCTCCCAAACCAAGCACAACAATTCGTGAATATAAACTCTCCTCACCTTGCAGGATAACCATCTGCTCTCTTGGTTTTCCGGTAAAATTTTCCATAGCGCAGGCATTTTTAATGACATCAACTATCTTTTTATCAGTTATTGCCGATTCGCCACAGAGCTCGTATCGTGTTTTCTTACCTTTTTTTTCTGAAAAAGCGAAGAAAATGGCAGCATCTGAGGAAAGGGAGAGTATTTCTTTATCGGTTAATTCAAATTTCATCGACCTAATTGTAGCAGTGAATTACATAAAAATAAACCCCAAATATGGTACAATAGACTTGTCATTGCGAGCCGAGCTCAGCTCGGCGAAGCAATCGCAAATAAATCTGTCATCCTGAACTTGTTTCAGAATCTTTTCCTTGGAGATTCCGGATCAAGTCCGGAATGACATTAAATGTTATATCTAAGTTCACAGTTCTTAGTTTTCAGTTAATATGCCGGGGTGGTGGAATGGCAGACACGAAGGTCTCAAAAACCTTTGGGGATTACACCCCGTGGGGGTTCGACTCCCCCTCCCGGCACCACAATAACTTGGAACTGTGAACTAAAAACAATATCGTCATTCCCAGCTTGACTGGGAATCTCTCAATATAAAAAGTAGAATTGAGAACTGAAAACTAATAACTAACACATAAGAACTAATCTGTCATTCTGGCTCTGTCCAAAATCTGATACAGCATAAACCCGAGCGACGCTCGTGCAGAATGGTAAGCTTTTCTTCCCCCTCCTATCTTTCTTTGCTACAATAAAATAACCCATGAGTTTTTACAGCAAGACAATAGACCAAACACTGAAAGAACTTGACTCCACTTCCGAAGGATTATCCAAAACAGTCTATGCAGAACGTCTCGCGCAATACGGCAAAAACATCATTAATATAAAAGGCGAACCATTGTGGCAAAAAATCATAGAACCTTTCCGTAACATATTTATGGGTGTTCTCTTTGTCGCAGTTATCATTAGTATCATGCATGACGCGTATGTAGATGCGTGGATAATTGGTGCTATCATGGGAATAAATTCTCTGATTTATTATATCCAACGTTTTTCTACGGAACGCATTCTCCGCTCTCTCCAAAAAAGGGACAAATTCCTCGTAGATGTGATGCGAGACAAAGAAATAATAAGAGTTAATGCAGAAGACCTCGTGCCAGGAGACATTATCATAATTGATGAGGGTGAAAAAATACCGGCGGATGCTAGACTGACATTGGTAAACTCCCTAAGGGTTGATGAATCGCAACTTACGGGAGAATCACTTCCTATCCAAAAACAAATAGATCCTCTCTCGGAAGGCAAGGAAATTTATGAACAATCAAATATGGTTTTTCAAGGTTCCTTCGTGGTGGGCGGACATGCCGAAGCAGTCGTGGTAGCAACAGGAAATGATACTGAATTTGGGCGTCTGGCTGCACTGAGTGTCGCTACACCCGAACATAGCCCTGTACAAATTAAAATCGATAAATTAATAAACCAAATTATACGAGTTATCGCCGCTATTGCGCTTATCGCGTTTTGTCTTTCAGTTTATAGAGGTGTAGATGTAGCAGATAGTATACGTTATGTTCTCGCTTTATCAGTGAGTGCTGTCCCTGAAAGCCTTGCCGTAGCCATTACAGTAGTATTGGTATTGGGAATGCGGCGCATGGCCGCAAAAAAAGCTCTTGTGCGGGCCATGCGCGCTATAGAAACAGTCGGCACAATCACCACAATCGCGACGGATAAAACAGGTACTCTTACGGAGAACAGACTGACAGTACAACAAACATGGCACCTTCCCCATCGCCCCAACCACATACTTTCCGCCCTTGAGCGGGCTGTCAATCACTCTGAAACCAAAGTGCATGATCCGCTCGATACTGCACTCATGCAATATGTTTCTTCAAAAAAGAAAAACGCGCATAAAATAAAAATTATCCAGCAGTTCCCCTTCTCTCTTGAATCCGCCATGAGCGGGAATGTCATCGAAGAAGGTGGAAGGCAAACTCTTTGGGTAAAAGGTGCTCCGGAAAGGATTATCGATAAATCAAAACTGAATCATGATGAAAAAATTGAAGCAGAGAAAAAAATGCAGGAACTTGCCAGTCAAGGCTATCGTGTCATCGCAATTGCGCATTTGGATAATTATGAAACTATCGATACATTTGAAGAACTTCCGAAGTCTGCAAAATTCGCCTTTGATGGATTTGTCGGAGTAGCAGACGTTCTCCGCGCTGAAGCGAAACAGGCGATCAAAATCGCAGCAAATGCCGGGATAACAGTACGAATGATTACCGGTGATCATTTCGAAACAGCATACCACATAGGCAAACAACTCGGTATGATCGAGAATCGGAATCAAGTCTTTGACAGCCGAAAAATGCATGAGATGAATGACGAAGAATTGGAAAAAATGATAGAAAATATACGCGTTTTTGCTCGAGTTATCCCTGAGCACAAACATCGTATACTCATTATTCTCAAAAAGCATAATATTACCGCCATGACAGGTGACGGGGTCAATGATGTACCAGCGCTCGCTGGAGCGCATGTAGGAGTCGCTATGGGAAGCGGTGCAAGTATTGCCAAAGATGCGGGCGACATCATTCTTTTGGATAATAATTTCCGTTCGATAGTCAATGCAATCCATGAGGGACGGACTATTTATGCCAATATCAAACGCATGGTAGCGTATCTCATCTCCACAAATACGGGAGAAGTATTTGTCGCATTGTCCTCTCTGATCGCTGGTATCCCTGTCCCTCTTGCACCGGTACAAATTTTGTGGGTAAATCTCGCGACAGATACCTGCATGGTTATCCCGCTCGGTCTGGAACCGGGCGAAAAACGCAATATGAACAAGCCCCTACAAGCTCCGGATGCTCCCCTCTTCAGCCATTTTATGATCTCACGTATTTTACTTGTATCAATTACTATGGCTGTACTGACCATGTGGCTTTATACCACATCTATCAAAATACATGGAGTCGACTATGCACGTACAATGGCATTTCACGCGCTCGTCGTGATGCAATGGGCGAGCGCGTTTAATTACCGTAGTGATTATGAATCTCTTTTCAAACGCATTCGTAGATTTAGTCCAGCATTTTATTTCGGGCTAACTATCGCTGTAAGTATGCAGATTGCCGCGATGATGGGTGTATTTACAAAGTTACTTAATCTTCACCCGATTTCACTCCACGACATCCTCTGGACGACAGTAGTAGGATTTGTGACGCCTGTTCTTGCCGTAGAGTTTCATAAACTTATAGGGAGAAAATTCTTTGGAAAGGGTCACAAATTAAAAGCTGAAACAAAATAATATAAGATTGTCATTACGAGCGGAAAGGGGTGAAGCAATCTCTAACTGGATATCAAATTATACTCTGAATGCCTCCTGCATGATACTATGATATGTTTTCATAACAGTAGTAGAATCAATATACGGTACGATTATTTTCTCTTTTCCACCCACCAAGCGTTTATCAGCAGAGCTTATTTGCATTTGTGATTCATCATTCTGATTATATGCCGTTATACAAATTTCCTTAATATCCCGCTGCCCATCATGCTCGGCTCCTACATGTCGCAGCACAAATGTAACTCTTCCCTCATCATCATCCTGATCCATGGACCGCACGATGTATGGATCTTTTTCAGCATCAAAATCCGTTCCGGCAGAATTTAATTGCATCATTGTGGTTATCTTATCTTCCCGAACATTATGCTGGGTAACTCCTTTGATTGAATGTTCTGAGGCGTCCACAATACTTAATACTCTGTCAGTATCAATCGGATCTTTATACGCAAAAGTGAATGTCTCGGCCTCTACAGGAGTTATGCTTCTTTCAAGACTGCCTCTATCAATAGGAAGGTGCGCATCACGATACATATTTTCTACCTGTCCCCAGAACCTCTCCAAATTTTTCCCTTCTTCAAGCCCTTTTTGCCATCCTTCATTATGGCCTTCCGTTAATCCTTTTTCATAAGCATTTTGCGCAGCCTCTTTCATTTGAGTGGTCATTGTCTCAAGCTTATCTTGTGTTTCTTGTTGAATCCCACTAACTTCATCAGCATGTCTTCCTCGCAATGATTGCTCCTCTTGCCTGTATCTCTCTTCAATATCAGAAATATCTCTATTTTTGCCAGCTACATCACGCTGTAAATTTTTTACTATCTCACTTTGAGCCCGTTCTTTCTGCTTCGCCTCTCGTCTATCATGTATATCGCGGGTAAATCCTCCTACAGACACAAGTCCACCCACTACCCCGACTGCTAGTAAATTCTTGTTTCCTATTGCTGCGTCCGTCAAAAGTAATGTGCCGGTAGTACCCGCGGCGCTCGTTGTCCATGGATGCGTCAGAACTTTCTCTTTTACTCTGCTACCTACCTTTTTTATGCCTGTTGCGATGTGATCCGCAGCATATTTTCGTGTATCCGGATTGTTTGGAATTAGTTGTTCCTTCATAAGTGGTGACTATATCACTTACTATCAAACTATTCAATAACCTATAATATTTTACTCTGCATTATAACCAACACCGGGTGTTATTTCACATATCCTGTGGAACTGATATACTCTACCTGCACTATGAAAGCAAAGAATCTGAATACATATACCAAACAAACTGCAGAAATTGCCGCAAAAATGCGTAATAAAAAAGAATGGAGCGCGCACAATCGTTTCGTGGAACTTGTAGAAGAAGTCGGTGAACTCGCAAACGCGATACAAACAGAAGAAGGATATAAATCCATAAAAAGGAAAAAATCAGATATCACTAATTCCGTATGTGATATATTATTTGAACTCCTCCTTATCGCCGATCATTATAATATTGATTTAGATAAAGAATATCCCGAAGTGCTTAAAGAAATTGATGATAGACGCAAAAACGGCGACTTTGATCACTGAATTTAGCGTAAAATCGTCAACATTTGATTGACAAAACTACGACAAAGTGATATAATATACCTATGTTATTATCTATAAATACAACTTCTGCACGTGAAGTCCAACGAAATTATAAATCTATTGTCAAAAAAGTAAAAAAAACAAATCAACCAGTTATTGTTATCAGCAAAAATGAACCTGAGGTAGCAATTGTCAGTCTAGAACTTCTTGAACGATATGAGCAGTTACAAAACAATGGACAGCTCTGGGCCATAATTGATGAGATGCGCGCTCAAAATGCGGATATTGATACAGATACTGCCTATAATGAAATTACTAAAGAGGTAGCGATAGTCAGACAAAAAAATTATGAAAAGACAAAAGCTTCGAGTCGTCGTTGACACTAACGTCATTATCAGCGGCCTCCTCTTTCCTACAAGCAAACCATACCAAATTATTGAACTATGGAGGAGAGACTCCTACACACTTCTTTTAAGTAATCTTTTGTTATTAGAAATAAACGATGTTCTACAAAGAAAAAAGATACAAAAATATCTCAAAAAAGATACTTTCTTCCCCGTCATGCAGACATTGCTTATCAAACAAGCTGAATTCATTAAAATAACGGAAGCATTACCTATAAAAGTTCGTGATATAAAGGATGAAATGATAATAACCACTGCGTTAAGTGGTAAAGCTGATTATATTATTACAGGTGATGAGGATTTACTCATTCTCGATAAACATCCAAAACTTGAAAAATTACAAATTATTACCGTGAAAGAGTTTCTAATGATAATTAAGGCGAAACGTTAAATCTTACCCAATTTTTTAGCTAATTTTGTGGATTCTTTAAGGAGATTTTCGACTTCATTCAGCCCTTTATTCCAAAAAGCAGTATCAGTGATATCGATATCCATTTTCATAAAAATGTCTTTGGGTGATGCTGACAAGCCTGATGATAAGAACTCTTTTACTTTCTCGATAAATTCGGGATTTTGTTTAACCCCATTTTGCATCGATTTTGAAATAAGCAGTCCGCTCGCGTAAGAATACACATAAAAAAATGTACGGATGTGTGACCAGTAAAGCCACCAATTCTCAGAACCTTTTGATTGTTCAACACCCGGTCCCATATACGCGCTCATATTTTTTTGAAAAATTGCGCCGATTTCTTTTGCTGATAGATATCCTTTCTCACGAAAAGCTGCATGCAAATCCCACTCAAACTGATAACACGCGATCTGTCTGAAAATCGTCGCAATTTCCGTATCGAGTTTGGACATCATCAGGCTGAATCGTGTTTCCTCATCAGCTGACTTGAGAATTTCCTGCAAAACAAAATCCTCCATAAATGTACTTGCGACTTCTGCAGTTGAGGTCGGTGTACCGAAATTAAGCGCATTTTGTTTCTTCATCAATTCATCATTGATCGCGTGTCCCATTTCATGGGCAAGTGTCTCCACATCTCTGAGTTTATCGGTATAGTTGAGCATCACAAATGTCGGCTTTTCTACCTGCCAATAGACGCAAAACGCTCCTCCTCGCTTCCCTTTTTGGGGATAGACATCAATCTGTCCGTTTTCCAAAAATCTATCAAGTGTTTGCGCGAAATACGGATCCAGCTCATGAAATACTTTGTGCACCAATTTCGCCCCATCATCAAAAGAAAAAACTGTCTCTTTTGTCCCCAATGAAACATTCCGCTCATGATACTTGAGTTGTTTTACACCGAGTATCTTCGCCTTGAGCTGATAATATTTTTTCGAAATATCATATCTTTCCGATACTGTTTTGACGAGAGCATCCACCACATCACTCTGTACATCATCCGCTAGGTGCCTTGAAAAATCAGGACGAGGCATCTTGCGGAGCTCATCATCAATTTTCTTATTCGCGAGAATTGCATTGATTTCTGCTTCCGCTACATCAAGTAATTTCACAAAAATATCATTTACTGCCCCTGCAGCTGCGTCTCTGACTTTTTTCTTGGTACTTTGCGTCAGACTGATCAGCTGTTCAAAGGTGAGCTTTTCTTTTTTGCCGCTCTCCCCTACTATTTCGCGCTCTTCTTTGGAGATAAAACCCGAAAGCATCTGCTCCCATTTTTCATGGGCGACATCCCATTTGAGATTGAGTACTTTTTCGACTTCATCACTGAGGACATACTCTCCCTGTCTGAATATTTTCTCCAGATAATGTTTGTATGAGTTGAGTGCTTTGTCCTTCAAGAATTCTTTTTGTTTTGCTTTGGAGATTTTTGCCAATTTAAGTTCAAAAAATTGCAACTCATTTCGCAGTTTATTACTGAAATCCAGCACTTTAGCGAATTTTGCTTTTATCTGTTGATCATTCTGATCCTGCTGCGAGCGAAGCCAGAAATAATATCCTTCATTTCCGTCAGTGCCGTATTTTCGTATCAATAATTCATACTCATCCAGTGCTTTTTTGAGTACCGATGCATCAGTGAGATATGAATCATTCGCGGACCATTTTTTGACAAATTTTTTATTTTCTTTCTCGATACTTTCCCGTTGTTTCGAAATTGCAGGATCATCATCTCCGCTAAATAAGGGGCTTAAATCCCATGCAGTTTTCATCTTTTTCATGGTTGTATTTAAACAAAAAGTATCAAAGAATGCAAATTGAAAATGTTATTGCGATCCGCCAGCTGGCGGAGTGGCAATCTCATATAACGTAAAACATACAACAATGAACAGAAAACAGTTATAAGTTATAAGTTTTTAGTTACTAGAGAGATCCCCAGTCAAGCTGGGGATGACGGGATTGGATGGGTATGACAAAGATATTCCCAGAGGTAGCTGGGGATGACACGACAAGGCTACAATATTTCTACTCCAAACTTCTTCAAATCTTTGGCGAGGAGAGAGAGCGGAAGTCCTAAGACAGATGAATAATCTCCTTCAATTTTGTCGACAAAAAGTGCCGCATAATCCTGAATCCCATACGCACCTGCTTTGTCCCACGGTTTTGCTTTGAGTAAATAATTCTTTCTCTCTTTTGGAGTAATCTTACGAAACCATATTTTTGTTTCTACTGCCCTACTCACCTTTCTTTTTGTTTTCGTATCAATGATTGTGTATCCCGTCACGATACTATGCATTCTGTCACTTAATTTCTTAAGCATCCGCAGCGCATCTTTTTCATCTTTGGGCTTTCCCATCATTTCATCATCCACAAAAACCATCGTATCCGAGGCGATAATCAATGCATCTGTATCCTTGACGTCATCGGCAACCGATCGTGCTTTTTGCGCGGATAACTCCTCTACCTGCTTAAGCGGTTTCAGTCGAGGATTGAGTTTTTCTTCTATATCACTGGGAATAACGGTAAATATAAGCCCTATCTGTTTGAGCAATTGTTTTCTGCGGGGAGACGCGGACGCAAGAATTATTTTTTTCATACGGAAGTTTTCAATTTCTTTTTTGTATTATGGTACGCTATTGCCAACGAGATCAACTTGTCCAATAATTCAGGGTACGAAACGCCACTCGCTTCCCATAATTTCGGATACATACTGATTTTTGTAAATCCGGGAATTGTGTTAATTTCATTCACATATACGTTATTATCCTTTGTAAGAAAACAATCTACTCTCCCCATACCCTGACAACAAAGCGTCGTAAATGTTTTAATAGCATTCTTTTGTATTTCTTTCTGTATTTTTATAGGCAGGTTTGCAGGAATCTGCAAACCTGCCCCTTCTGCGTCAATATATTTTGATTCGTACGAATAGAAATCGTGACGCGGGATAATTTCACCTGGAACTGACGCAATCGGATCATCATTTCCAAGAACTGAAACTTCTATCTCCCGTCCGTCGATAAATTCTTCGATAATGATTTTTGTATCATACAGAAAAGCGTCCTCTACTGCCTTTGAGAATGTTACCCTATCCGTGACCTTACTCACGCCTACTGACGATCCCAGATTTGCAGGTTTGATAAACATAGGGAGACCCACTTGTTTTTTTGCTTCAGCAAAAGTGATTCTCTCATTCTTTTTTACTGAAAGAAACTTTCCTATCGGTATGCCTGCATCACGTAAAAGTCGTTTCATAACATCTTTATCCATTCCCACCGCGGAACCGAGAATATCAGGACCGACAAAAGCGACGTCCATAATGTTGAGAAGCCCTTGTATTGCACCATCTTCGCCATATGTGCCGTGCATGACAGGAAAAACGACATCGACAGGGCCGATTTTATTTGCACTGTCTGTTTCTTCCAACTGTGCTGTGTTTCCTGGATGCAAAGCAATATTTCGATTGGAATTATTAAGCTTTATCAATTTCGGGTTTTCCGAGTGCAGGAGGTATGTACTTCGATCATTAACAATCCACTTTCCTTCTTTTGTGATACCGATAAGCACGACATCATATTTCTTTTTGTCCAATGCGTCTATCACGCTTTTCGCGGACTGCAAAGAGACTTCATGCTCAGCAGATCGACCACCAAATAATACTGCGATTTTTATTTTCTTCATAATCCTCTACTCCTTCTTTTTGCTTCCCAATGATCACCCCGTCTGGGAAGTTTTTCAGCATCTTTTTTATCTGCTAATAACTGTTCTATAATTCCTTCCAAAAAAATTGACTGTGATCCTTTAAACAAAATTGCCTCCCCTCCTGTAATATTTTCCTGAATATAGTGGAGGGCATCTTTTGCATAATCATACAGTACTACTTTTTTTTCTTTTTGTAAAATATCTTTCATGTATTTCCTGCATATTTTCCCCACAAGAATAACCCGATCATAGCCAGATTTCTGCAAAGTATTCGCGAGAAGTTGGTGCTCACGCTTTTCTTCATTTCCGAGCTCAAGCATATCTCCGAGCACCACCCATTTCTTTGTAAATGGTGTTGTGTCAAACATAGAAAGCATCACATCAATTGAATTTCTGTTTCCATTGTAGGAACTATCGATAAGGACAGTCTTTTTCGTCCCTGAGAGTATCGTTCCCCGTCCCGGCGGTACAACAAATTTGGAAAAATTTTCATCAACGGGAATTTGTAAATAATCACATACTTCCAAACACATTCCCAAAGAAAGATAAAAAACTTCGGGAAGTAATGCCTCAAACGAATATTCTTTCTCCCCATACCTGAAATGCGTCCCTTTTGCATCAATTTTATATTTCTTCAATCTCTCTTTTGTTACTTCCCGTATTTCCGCTTTTGTACGAGGTTTTTGCAGTCGCTGTAACTTGGAATCCACATCAATAATAACCAATTTTTTTGCTTTTTCGACAAAATAACCATATTCATGCGCGATGGCTTCTTCAGCAGTATCAAATATCCCCTGCTGCACAAGCAGATCATAATTTACACTATGTGTGGTACCGGTACTTACCCATAATACGATGTGCGGTTTTAATAATTCAGCAAGAAATTTCCCTTCGCCTGCTCTATCCGCATCCGCTTCTACGACATACAATTTTTGTCGCGGAATTTTTGCAAACATCATGAATGGAGCTTTAAGAAACAATCCTATCCATTCCATTTTATGTAATGTTTTCCGATGAAGATCAAGAATATCAAAAGGAATGCCATAGCTGCTGTTCGCGTGATGAGAAAATTTTGCTTTTGATCCTATCTGAGATTCCAAAAGATGTAGCAGTGTCGTCTTGCCATTTGAGCCTGTGACGACAAGAATAATCGGGTTCCAACGACGAAGACGTACGTTCGCAAAAAAACGAAAATATGAGGCAAGTGGGAAATACAGCGCTTTTTTAAACTCTTCAAGCATAGCTATATTATAGCAAACAAAAAAATCTGCCACTGTCGGAGCTACTCACTGCATGTCATTGCGAGGATCCTCGCAATGACAGACTACCCTTGTTCTTCTCGGACTCTATCCACATTTGAGAACTTAATGCGATTGCCTTGGAACATCAGATCAACTTCTCCGGTTGGACCGTTGCGGTGTTTTGCGATGAGCAGCTTGGTTGGAATCATCGGCGTCACCACTTCCATCTCAGGACGATAAATAAACATAACCACGTCAGCGTCCTGTTCGATGGTACCCGATTCACGAAGATCAGCGAGTTGCGGCTTCTTGTCTCCCCTGTTCTCGACCGCACGGGAAAGCTGTGAGGCAGAAAGGACGGGAATTTTTAATTCCCTCGCGAGATTTTTGAGCGACTGTGAAATAATAGCAACTTCCTGCACACGATTATCAAATTTCTTTCCCGGATCAATCAACTGCAAATAGTCAACAATCAACAATGATAAATCATGCTCCATCTGCAACCGTCTTGCTTTACTTCGCATTTCTACAAGATTTAACCCGGGAGTGTCATCAATATAAATCGGCGCGTCGGCGAGCTGCCCCATGGCTTCGGATAATTTTGAAAAATCATCATCAGACAATTTCCCTGTCTTCAATTTCCACGCGTCAATATCTGCCTGCCCCACGAGCAAACGGTCAACAAGTTCCTCTTTACTCATTTCCAAGGAGAAAATTCCTACTGCTTTTTTATCCCGCACTCCGATATTCTGCGCGATATTCAACATAAAAGCTGTTTTCCCCTGCCCTGGACGCGCAGCGAGGATAATCAAATTATTTTTCTGCATTCCGGAAAGCATATTGTCTAGATCAATAAATCCGGTACGCACGCCTCGCATACCTTCTCCCAGATTTTTCAATTCATCAATTCTGTCAAAACTGTCAGTCAGTGTATCTTTAATAGGTAAAAAACCTCGGGTCATCTGTCCCTGAGAAATCGAGAAAATTGAAGATTCCGCTTTATCCAAAATCTCCCGTACTTCACTATTTTCTCCAAATCCCATCTCGACAATTTCCGTTCCTGCAGTGATCAGATAACGTTTTGTCGAGTCTTCTTTCACCATCTGTGCATAGGTGACGACATTGGCGGCAGTAGGTACCTGCTCAACGAGCTGATTCAGATACACCGTATCAATCTTTTTAAGTTCTTTATTTTTTTTGAGTTTCTCCGTAAGTGTCAGCAGATCGATTGGGCGGCGTTCTTCATAAATCATCATCATCGCGTCAAAAATAATCGCGTTGACATCACTATAAAAATCTTTTGAGGTAAGAATTTCAGAAACATTCACGATCGCGTTTTTATCGATGAGGATCGCGCCTAAGACACTTTTTTCCGCTTCGTCATTGTGAGGAAGAATTTTTATTGCCATTATTACATTGCGTTATTATTTAATTGAGCAGGATTGTTTCAAGTTCCGGAGACAATTTTCCTGCCGCGACCGTGTATTTATTCATCGTTTTAAGCTTCTCCGCTTCAAATTCTTTGGCGGTCTCTTCAGCCTGTGATCCGTAAAAAACAATCGCGTTCTCCGCATGCGATGTAATAAATGAGGCATCAATTTTCTCATCGCAAGCAACCAAAATAATATTATGTTCTTTCATCTTGTTCTGTAATGCAGAAAGAGCGGTAATCTTCCCCACGACGACAGAAATACCATCTATATTGAGACTGTAGGCATTTCCCTTATCACATTTAATTCCTGTTACTTTTACCCCACCCACCTCGTAATCACCTGGACCATGAAAAATCACGGTATCTCCTTCACCGAATTCATGGATAGAATCATCCAAAAGCAATGTGGCATTCGCATTAGGCTCACCAACGGGATTGACGGCAAAGGTAGCATGCTTCCCTTTTATTCTCAGACCGGATTTTTGCATCCAAGCGATTTCCATATTTACCTACTATACCACTTCCCTCTTATTTTGCAAAGTAGTGACAAAATTTTTACTAAAAATCTTACACAAATGAACTCCGTTTTTCTTGACAATACGCACCATTTGGCGTATCATTACTGTGCAATCCGCCCCATGAAAGCAGAAAAAATTATATTATCATTTGTCGCTGTCCTCTTCGGTTTAATTGCCGCGGGTGTAGCGTTTTATTATTACCAATCAACAAAATCGCCAAAAATCGCGCAAAATCCTCCTACGATATCCCAAGCACCATTGCAGCCATCTCCAACACCGATCGATACCAATATCCTTACAATTGAGTCACCCAAAGAGGAAGAAGTTGTCACCAAAAAGCTTATTACCATTTCAGGAAAAACAGTAAAAGGCGCAATTGTTACTGTCTCAACTGAAGATAGTGACCAAGTTGTAAAACCTGCAGATAACGGGGAATTTACACTGACTCAGACAATACCTGACGGGACGACACAATTACAATTCCATGCATTATTTCCTGATGGCGCGGAAAAAAAAGTGACAAGAACCGTTACCTATTCGACGGAAAGTTTTTAATAACATGAAAAAAATATTTTTTATTATCAGCTTAATTTTGATTACACAAATATCTGTCCACCAGTCGTTTGCTGTTACCACACCTACTCCGCAAACAGGCGCGAGTGAAGAGGTAAAAGAAAAACTGGATAAACAGATTAATCAACTGAAAGAAAAAATTGCATCACGTGTTTCCGAATTAAATTTGGTAGAAAAACGGGGAATGATTGGCACTGTGGAAGAAGTAAAAGGAAATCAAGTGACACTTACCGATTCCAAAGGCGATACCAGATTTGTCGATGTTGATGAACTAACCAAATTCTCTTCATTGGCAAATAAAACATTCGGTCTTTCAGACCTCACAAAAGGAACGAAAGTAAGTATTCTGGGCAATTACAATAAACAGTCCAAACGTATGCTCGCGCGATTCATCAACACGTATACAAGCCCACAATACTACTTCGGTTCTATTACTGCACTTGATCCCAAAAATTATCAGATAACCATACAGATGCAGGATAAAACAACTATGCTCGTTGATATTAATACTGTTACAACCAAAATCACATCATATACTGCTGCGGATCTCACCAGATATACATTCGCCAAATTAGCCATCGGAGACAAAGTATTGGTGGTAGGAAATCCTGACAAAGCTGATCCTAAAATGCTTGTAGCGACAAGAATTATAGACTATCTCGAGCTTCCCAAAGATACAACCGTTACCAATGTGACGCCCACCGCTTCCTCGGTAGAAGTTACACCGACAGTTCTCCCAACCGCAGCAGGAAATAGAAGAATCAATCCTGTCCGATAATAATCATGCAGAGCCGCTTGGAAACCGCACGCACAATTCTCCGAGAACAATCCCTTGATGCTGTCCTTATATCTTCTTATCCGAATATTCTATATGCCACGGATTATTCCGGATTTTGTCCTGATGAACGGGATGCGTATGTGCTTATTTCCAAAAAAGCAGCATACATTTTTACCAGCGTGTTATATTCAGAAGCAATGCCTACTGCAGTTCCACACCTCTCTCTCATAAATATAAACAGAGATACACCTTTATCAATACAACTCGAAACACTTTGCAAAAAACACAATATAAAAAAGCTCGGTTTTGAAGAGGATAATCTTTCGGTTACTGAGTACCTGATGATAAATGCTCTCTCTCTTGAAATGATTCCGACTGATTTTCATACACTACGATTACACAAACAACCCAAAGAAATACAAAATATAAAAAATGCATGCAATCTGACTGATAAAGCGTTTAGTTTCATCCTGAAAAAAATAAAACCCGGTATCACAGAGAAAGAAATTGCGAGTCAACTCAACACATTTATGATACAAGAAAAAGCAGAATCAGCATTTCGTCCAATAGTTGCTTTCGGCAAAAATTCATCAATCCCCCATCATCTGGCAGGCAATACAAAACTCAAAAAAGATGATGTAATTTTACTTGATTTTGGGGCAAAGGTTGATAATTATGTAGCAGATGTCACTCGAACATTTTTCATAGGAAATGTTTCTGATAAATGGAAAGAAATATATTCTATCGTTCTTGATACCCAGCGTTATGTGCAAAAAGAAATCATGCTAAAACTCGCGGGAAATCTCCCAATTATTTCCTCAGAATTAGATACCATAGCAAGAAATTTCATTATTGAAAAAGATTATCCGGCATTTCCGTATTCCCTCGGCCACGGGATAGGACTCCAAGTACATGAACGTCCTCTCTTAAATGCCCGTTATAATGATGTGATGACAAATGATATGGTATTCACACTCGAACCGGGGATACATGTAGTAGGCGAAATCGGCATCAGAATTGAAGACGATTTCGCCATACAAAATAACAAACTTATCCGGCTCACTCACTCCGACAATGAATTACTCGTCTTAAAATAATAACACCGGGTGTTGAATAGCTTTGACTACCCAGTGTTACAACCTTATACAATAAAATCATACTTGCATCTCTTCCCAAATCTCGGTTATAGTATATATATATATATGCAGGATCAATCGGTGCAGGCTATGGTGAGTGATGTGGAGAAAGATCTCCTCCTCGCTATTATAAAAAACATTAAAGAGCAGCGATTAACCAAAGACGAAGGACGCAAATTAGCGCAAGAATTCCTAGCACTCCTTCCTATGCGGGATAAAGAAGATTTACTGACTAAACTTCTTACTTTTAGTCAGAAACATGTGGAGGCAAAGCAAGCATATATAAAAGTTGCCAAGCCGCATGAAGAAGAAAATAGATTAAAAAAACTTGAAATGATGAGTCAGCATATCCAAAACGGCAATATCGAGCATGCAATCACTGTAGCGAAAGGAGGAACTATCTAATGTCAGGACCTGAAGGTGGAGGAGCTCCTCCACCATCAACTGAATCTCTAAGCAGCGGAAGCAGTGATTTGTCACCATCGGTTGAAAGTCCTTTGACAAACACGACAAGTCCGGAGGGAGCAGCTATTGAAACAGGCTCCGGAGACAATGCACCTTCTTCAGAACTGGAGAATGTTGATTTCGATAAATGGGAACAAGAACTTGCAGATGGCGGTGACCCGGATAAAGCACTTCGGGACTTCGCAAATGATGAGGACAACAATACTGATGCTTCCTCAAACCCAATTGATACTGATCAGGCAAAACGGGATGAATTGATGGATAAGACTCCGGATGAACTCGCAAAACTTGCCGCAGAGGGAGATCAGGATGCAGCGGACTTTCTCAAAGGGATGAACCCGAATCAAACAACTGAAGACACAAGTAACCCGTATGATGCTACTGCTGCTGGCATGCGGGACAGACTCAATGCAGCAAGAGCACAATCCCCCGAAGATCTGCAAAAAGCCGCCGCAGAAGGAAATGTCCTGGCAAAACAAGCTCTCAGAGATCAGGAAAAACAGGTTTCTGCAGAGGCTGAAGATTTCCTGAAACAACAAAATCAACAAACACAAGAGAATGCAGTATCGTCGCAGCCTGATAGCACTGAACCACAGATTGAAAAACCGACTGATATGACGCAGGATACTGCTACGGCAGATCAGATGAAAAATGAATTTGTCGCAGGCGCGAAATTTCATGAACCGACAGCAGAAGAACGCGCGAACGGACAGCAAGTAACTCCTACTTCCCCCGAACAAACATCTCCAGCCCAGACAACCGAAACTACTGATACGGCAAATGTTGACACAACTTCAGAGCAGAATCAACAAGACAACGAACAATCACAAGAGACAAATGAACAGCAAGAACAAAATGATGAAAACACAGAAGATGCAGGCGAAAATAAAGATGAAGAAAAAACTCCAGAACAGGAAGCAGCCGAGCTTCGTTTGGGAAGAGATAAATTGGTACAGGAAATGCTCAAAGTAAACCCTAATTTGGACCTGAGTAAACCGGAAGTCCAAAATTTCCTTGACATGGCCGGAGAAAATAAAGATAACATGAATACCATGACAGAAATGACAAAACAATTCATCGGTCCGGAAGCAATGGCAACAGCCGAAAAGTTAGGGATGAATCCTGAAACATACGCAAAAGGATCGGTGGAAGGCATTATTAATAATATGGAACAAAATCTGAAACAGCTCAAAGCAGAGTTGGCGAAGAATCCGACAGCAGCACTCAAGGATCAGGAGAAAAAAGATGGTTGGGTTATTAAACTGCTTAAAGCTCTTCTGGAACTTATCAAAACACTCGGTGTTATGGCAAAAAGCGCATTCGAGAGTGCCACCGGAAAAGAAAAAAAGGATGAAAAAAAGAAAACACCTCCCTCCCCAATTATCACCTAATATGATAAAATTAGACTATGATTACGCCTCAAACACTTAAAGGATTTCGGGATTTTCTCCCTTCAGAAGCCCGTAAAAGACAATTCGTCATCAACAAACTAAAAACTGTTTTTGAAACATTCGGATTTGAACCCTTAGAAACTCCGACACTGGAGTACGAAGAGATTCTTTCAGGGAAATACGGAGAAGAAGGAGAAAAGCTCATGTATCGTTTTGAAGATAACGGTAAACGTCGCGTCGCGATGCGCTATGATCAGACAGTCCCGCTCGCCAGAGTCGTTGCCCAATACCAAAACCAAACTGACAACAATGATCATGCCCTTTCCCTCCCCTTCAAACGCTACCAGATACAGAATGTCTGGCGAGCGGATAAACCCCAAAAAGGCCGCTACAGGGAATTTCTCCAATGTGATGCAGATATTGTCGGCATGCAGGAAGGGATGGCAGACAGCGAGATACTCGCCGTTGTGGCAAAATCAGTAGAGGTACTTGGTTTTAACGATTATAAAATTCTGATCAATGATAGAAAAATCTTCGGAGATCTGCCTATCGAGGCAATTATCATCATCGACAAACGCAAAAAAATCGGTGAAGAAAATGTACTGAAAGAACTGAAAGAGAAAGGATATACACAGGAGGACTTTGAGAAAATAAAAAATGCTCACATGCCCGAATCACTGCAGAAAATTATTCAACAGGCTGTCCTTCTTGGTATCAATGAATCAGCAATCCAATTTGAACCGACACTCGCGAGAGGATTGGATTACTACACAGGGCTTATTTTTGAAATCGAAATTTCCGCGTATCCTGTAGGCTCTGTCTGCGGTGGCGGCAGATATGATAACCTGCTCGGACTTTTTACCAAAACAGCGATTCCGGCGGTAGGATTTGCCTTCGGATTTGATAGGATCATCGAAGCAATGACGGAAAATAATCTTTTTCCGGATCACCTTAACGCGACTGCATCCGTTCTCGTCACAATCTTTTCACCGGAATATGCAGAGAATGCTATAGAGATTGCAAAAGCACTCCGTGCAGCATCGATCAGAACTGATATATGGATCGATGCTGCCACAAAAATAGAAAAACAATTAAAATATGCTGACCAGAAACATATTCCCTACGTATTGATCGCGGGACCTGAAGAGGTAAAAAATAATCATGTATTACTTAAAAACATGAGCACACGAGAGCAGCAGCAACTATCACTCAGAGACGTGATAAAACAACTAACATAAAATAACTCACTCAGTATGACATTTCTGCCCACTACTCATATTAAAAAAAAGCAAGCGATCCTCTATCTCATACTTGCAAATATTATCTGGGGAGCGACATCGCCGATTATAAAATTATCTCTGGAGAGTATAGATCCGTTTGTTTTCCTTTTTCTTCGTTTTTTTGTGGCCTCTTTTCTCTTTCTTCCCCTCGCTGCAAACAAACTATCCATACAAAGAAAAGATTACGGTATGCTCCTCGCGACTTCACTTTCGGGAGGAGCATTGACCATTATGTTGTTACTGTTAGGATTACCGTATACCTCAAGCATCAATGCTCCTATTATCGGCGCGTCAGGCCCGGTCTTTCTTCTCATTTTCGCAAGTATATTATTTCATGAAAAACTCCGTCGAAAAACTCTCATCGGCACATTTGTAAGTTTGCTGGGCGTATTGATCATTGTCTTCCAACCCACTCCTATCGAGCAAACAAAAGGATTTCTCTTGGGAAATGTATATTTGCTCTTATCGACACTCAGCGGGGTTATCCATACATTTTTATTGAAAAAAATGATTACGAGATACTCCCTCTTCTCACTCAATTTCTGGTCAAGCATTCTATCAGCACTTTTTCTTATGCCGCTCGCGCTCTTTTCTACGTACCAATACGGATTTCTGCCGAATATTACCTTCGCGGGAGCTTCCGGTCTGCTCTTTACCATCATCTTTTCCTCAGCTGTTGCTTTTACATTGTTTGCACTTGGCGTCAATAAATTAAAAGTAAACGAAACAGGAATATTTGCCTACGTTGCTCCATTTTCGGCAATAGTTGTGGCAATTCCACTCTTGGGTGAGTCGATAACACCTCTCTATCTGCTGGGAGGCTTCTTTATCTTTTTGGGCATTTCAATCGTACAAATGAAGATTAAATTCCACCCCTTTCATAGTATAAAATATAGTTAGTATGAAATTCACAAAGTATAGACTCGCGCTTATCGCTATTATCTTAAATACAATCATCTGGAGTGCAGCGTCCCCTATCTTAAAATGGTCAATCGGCGATGCGCCGCCATTTGCTCTTGCTTTTTTCCGCTTCTTTTTCGCTACAATCATCCTCTTTCCGATCGTCATCAAATCGATACGGATTGCCCTTGATGACGTATTTAAAATACTAGTACTCGCACTCGTCGGCATCGCGGCACATATTATATTTTTTTACCTTGGTTTGTCACTCGCTCCGAGTATCAATGTACCTATTATTACATCCAGCACCCCACTCTTTCTCATTTTTGGAGCAATCTTCTTTCTGCATGAAAAACCAAAAAAGAAAGTTCTTATAGGGACTCTCATAAGTTTTATCGGCGTATTAATAATAATCTTGCGGCCATTAGTTGATCACGGCTCATTCGAGTCAATTCTAGGAAATCTGTATCATGTACTGGGAGTGATCACATTTGTGATCTATACTCTTTTATTGAAAAAATATAACCTCAAATATCCGCTTACTACCCTTCTCTTCTGGATGTTCCTTTTCAGCACCCTCGCGATTTTTCCGCTGTATCTGGTAGAGATGCAGACAACACCGTATTTCCACATCGATACCAAAGGGATTATCGGGATCATATACGGAGCAGTCTTCTCATCATTGTTGGGATTTTTCTTTTATAATTACGCTGTGAAATATATCAAGGCAAATGAAATCGGTATATTTGTTTTTACTGAGCCATTTATCACTGCCTTGATCGCGATTCCGCTTCTCGGCGAACAAATAACGGTCAGTTATCTTTTGGGGGCATTATTTGTTTTTGCCGGTATCATCATCGCGGAGGCGAAACTGCATTTCCATCCCGGCAACAACCTCAAATCACGACAGGAAAAACATAAGTAAGCTCAGACTCTTGTCATTCATGGGTAATTACGGTATAATAAATCAATGAAATCAGCTATTCATCCGAATTTTTTTGAAAAAGCAAATGTCGTCTGTGTCTGCGGAAACAAATTTACCGTCGGTTCGACACAAGAAACGATTCATGTAGAATTGTGTCACAAATGTCATCCGTTTTATACCGGTGAACAACGAT
Source organism: uncultured Gammaproteobacteria bacterium (assembly GCA_964562445.1). Taxonomy (GTDB): domain Bacteria; phylum Patescibacteriota; class Microgenomatia; order Levybacterales; family UBA12049; genus JACDET01. The sequence goes on along the minus strand of CAZLSZ010000003.1, from coordinate 37,183 downwards.
TTGTCGACTCTGCTTCAAGAATCCAAAAATTCCAGACAAAACAGCAAAAAGCGTCAGATTTCAAACAGAAAGTTTCCGTCAAGATCGAAGAAAAACGCCGAAAAGAAAATGCTCCCAAATCTCTCCGAGAAATGCTCATGGGCTTAAAATAGCTACCCTCAATTCACATTTCATCATATAATTACCTTATGAATGACTATCGCTACACACAAATAGAAGAACTTGAAAAGCAAATTGAGGAAGCTAAAACGCTCCTGGAAGATCCCTCTATGGCCGAACTGGCACAACAGGAGATAGATTCTTTAGAGGAACAAAAAAGAGCAATCCAGGAAAGTCTAAACACCTCAAATGCTAAACAGGAAGAAAGTTATGATCATCGGAATATCCTTCTTGAACTCAGCGGCGCGGCAGGCGGAGATGAAGCAAAAATCTGGGCAGAAGAGCTCATGCGGATGTATACTCGATCAGCGCAAAAAAAAGGGTTTCAGGTAGAACAACTTGAAGAAAATGTCATCAAAATAAATGGACATGGAGCTTTCGGGACATATAAGTATGAAGCAGGTGTACACCGTGTACAACGCATTCCGGTGACGGAAAAAAAGGGACGTGTGCATACATCGACAGCGACTGTTTCCATCCTTCCTGAACTTGATGATATCGATCTGCATATTAATCCGGAAGATATCGAATTTGAAGCGTTCCGTTCAGGCGGACATGGCGGGCAAAATGTCAATAAAGTGTCCACTGCCGTCCGTTTGAAACATACACCCTCCGGGCTGGTTGTAACCACTTCTGTAGAACGATCACAGCTCCAGAACAGAGAAATTGCTATGCAGCTTTTACGTGCAAAGCTCTGGGAGATTGAACTGACAAAGCAACAGGAAGAAATTTCCTCTCTAAGATCAACTCAGGTGGGACGTGGTGATAGGTCAGAAAAAATTAAAACATATAATTTCCCGCAAGACAGACTCACCGATCATCGAATCAATAAATCTTGGAAAAATCTTCCGCTGATTATGGATGGTGACATCCCCGAAGAAAAAGAAGAACTGGAAGCCCTCACTAGCTAATTGTCATTGCGAAGAGTCCGCCAATTGACGGATCAGAATGATAATCATGGTGCACGGTTCAGTTTGCAATTTTTTCCAAACAATTCTACAATAACTGATACTATGCTGCCTACCAAGCTCGCTTTTGTTGATATCGAAACCACAGGAATGCGATCAACCCATGATAGAATTATCGAAATAGGCATCCTGCGGGTAGAAAATGGCGAACTGATAAATACCTTTCAATCTCTCATCAATCCCCAAACATATATCCCCAAAGAAATTACCGGCATCACAGGAATATCAGAAGATATGCTTGCAGATGCACCCACCTTTCGAAGTGTCAAAGATGACATCCTCTCCATTCTTGACGATTGCACTTTTGTGGCGCACAATGTCCGATTTGATTACGGATTTATAAAAAGTGAATTTATCAGACAAAATTTCACCTATAACGCCAGGCATTTTTGTACAGTACGATTATCCCGATTTCTCTACCCGGAGTGGCCTAGACACAATCTGGACGCGCTTATACAGCATTGCGGAATCGACTGTACAAACCGCCATAGAGCCTTTGATGATGCGCAGGTCTTATTTCATTTTTACAAACATGTACTGGCATCGCATTCACCCGAACAACTTGAAAAAGCCTTTGCCAAAACGATAAAGAAACCGTCCTTGCCGGTCAATCTGCCGATGCAGGAATTGGATAAACTTCCCGACAAACCCGGTGTCTATATCTTTTATGGCAATGAACCGAAAGGACTAAAAGATCCGAAAAACATATCCGAACAGAAAAAAAATAGTATCCCTCTCTATGTAGGAAAAAGTATCAATATACGCAATCGTGTACTCAGTCACTTCGCATCCGACCTCTCTTCTCCTACAGAAATGCGAATCGCCCAGCAAATAGAAAGTATAGAAACTGTTACGACATCAGGTGAATTGGGAGCTCTCTTACTCGAATCCAAGTTAATTAAAGAAATGCTGCCATTATATAATAAACGCTCAAGAATCAAGCATGAATTAATCGCTCTTAAAAGCCGAATGACAAAACAAGGATACTTGGAATGCTATATGGAGCCCATTACTCTCATTAAGCCGGAAAAACTGGACAACTTTCTGGGTTTTTTCAGATCAAAAAGACAAGCAAAAGCATATCTTGCCGCTATCGCGAAAGAATATACATTGTGCGAGAAACTGCTCGGCCTAGAAAAAACATCCACGTCATGTTTCGCTTATAGACTCGGTAAGTGTAATGGTGCGTGTACCGCAAAAGAACTACCTATACAACACAATATACGGCTTATTACCGCGGTCAATGAACTCAAAATATTACCATGGCCATATAAAGGTCCGATCTCTATACAAGAATCCGAGATGAGTGGGAAGAAAGAATATTATATTATCGATAATTGGTGTTACAAAGCAAAAGTGGTCGTAGATGAAGAAGGAAATATAAATAACGACAAAAATAATGAAGTATACTTCGATTTGGATATATACAAAATTCTGAGACAGTTTATCGCAAATCCTGCAAATCAGAATAAAATTTCACTTATGCAGAAAGCTTTACCTATTGAATAAAAAGGAAAATAGTAAGAAGCAAAACTACCAATCCTCCACCGAGAATAATAAGAAAGTCATGTTCTGTTGCATGTGTCGAAGATGACCTTCGAACTCTTTTTACGGATTTTGTTTTGGCAGCTTTTGGAGCAACTTTTGTTTTCTTCATAGACTATCACCTACCTCATGTATGTGAAATTCTTTGTGAAAAGTATCACCATATCTATAGTACTATATGAAGCCTACACGTTGTCAAGAGAGGGATTTATACATATGCATGATGTATGTCATCCTCGCGCCAGGGGTCTCTCTAGTAACTAAAAACTTATAACTGTTTTCTGTTCTTTGTTGTATGTTGTTTGAGATTGCTCCTGCCTGCCGGCAGGCAGGTCTCCTGTTTTGCAGGATCGCAATGACGCTGGGGAGATATTTAGTACTGGACGTAGTATTTAACGGAAGCTTCTTTCTGCAAATCTGCCAACCATGTTCGTACTTTCTCATTTGTTTTCTGCTGTTTGAGCTGCTCACCGATTTGCTTTTTGAGAGTGTTTTCATCTGTGCCTTCAGGAAGAGCATCTTTGTTCTTTTCCAGATATTCATTGATTTCCTGATCCGTCACTTTGACATCTTTTCCTACCATTTTCGCAACTAATTTATCAAGACGGATAAGTTTATTTAGTTCATCTCTACTCATCCCTTGCGCTTCCAACACCTGATCAAGTTTTTGTCCTTGTTTGGAAAGATTATCTTCAAGTTTTTTGATCTCATCACTTATTTCCTGATCCGATACGGTTACATTCTGCTGTTTTGCTTTTTGTTCGATAAGAGCATTGCGGACTAATGTATCAAGCGTTTGTTTACCGCTTTGTTTCTCCGCCTGCCTGATTACTTCAAGTCTACTAATCGGCTGACCGTTTACAACTGCCGCGACAAAAAGTCCTCGGAAAAAATATAATAACGCTCCTACCAAAAGAATAAGCGCGATCAAGCCAACATATTTCTTACGGACTTGGACACTTCTTCGATCATCTGTCTTTGGTGTGTATGTTTTTTCAGATGTTGTTTTTTCAACTGCCGCGACATTTTTTACTGTAGATTTAGGAGTGGACTTAGATGATTGCTTGGATGTAGCTTTTACGGATCGCTTTGAGGCAGCCTTTGCAGTTGTTCTTTTGGGTGCTGTCTTTTTGGTCTGCGCAGCTGTTTCTGTAGACTTTTTTGTAACTTTTTTTGTTGCCATGGCTATTATTATAAACTGAATGGGTTTGATTTTGCAAGTAGTATTTTGTATTACTTCTTTATTGTTCGGGGGTTACTTTGAGTGTAGCCTCCAACATCTCGTTTTTACCATCGCGAAATACTTCAATTTTTAATTTATCTCCTACTCTTTTCTTTACAATAACAGCGGACAACGGTGTTTTCTCGTTTATTTGTATCCCATCCAGTTTGGTGATAATATCTCCTTTTTGAATCCCTACTTCCTCCGCGGAAGAGCCGGGAATTACTTCCTGTACATATGCTCCTTCCCGCAAATTATTTCTTCTGGCAATATCTGAGGTAACCATCAAATATGACACGCCCAAATACGGACGTTCAAATCGGCCAGTTTCATTAAAGTTCTTAATCATATCTCTAATAACATTAATGGGAATTGCAAAACCTATATTTTGTCCACTTGAGGAAACCGCCGTATTTACACCAATTACCTGCCCGGAAGAATTAATGAGCGGGCCTCCGCTATTTCCGGGATTGATAGCAGCATCGGTCTGGATAACGTTATCCAAACGCTCTACTGCGCCTTCATATGGACTTCCTGCTTCTATACCCCGACCGAGGCCTGATATAACACCTGTGGTGACAGTATTGCGGAATTCTCCGAGCGCAGTCCCAATAGCAACAGCATATTGTCCTACTTGTAAATTCGCCGAGTCTCCCAACGAAAGCGGTGTTAATGCATCGCCCGGATTTTCAGCAGGGTCTACCCGCAAAAGAGCCAAGTCATTTAAGGGATCTCGATAAATATTCCGTACGGTATATTTCTTCTCCGTAGATGTAACTATCTGATATCTAATGTCAGGATCTGAAACCACATGCTTGTTGGTAACTATTAATCCGCTGCCATCTACCATAAACCCTGTACCTATACTATGCGGTTTTTGTGGGAGAGACTCATCCTGTGGTGTATCAAAAAAGATATCAAAAGGAAACTGTCTACGGCGCAATTCTAAATCTTCAGCTGCGATGGTTACCACCGAAGGGCCCGCCTTCTTAGCTATATCAATAGTAATTGATTCTTCACTGACAATTTTTACTTTTTCATCAGCCATGGGAGTAATTTGAGGAGCATTTTTTTTGATGATATCGGGAAGATACTTTTGTGTCGTATTCACGATAAATAGTAATCCCAACAATAATATGATTAACGCGAGTAACCTTTTCATGAATTCTTTGTGTTATAACAATTTTCTCTTATCTTTTTCTTAATTATTTCAACTCTATAATAGCCTTTTCAAGCTGTGTATCATGTTCAGGATTCTTTTCATCCAATGCTACTTCAAAATCAGGCTTCAAACCTTGTCCGGCTTTACCGTTTCCTACCCATGTCCCCTTTGGTGTAAGCCATTTAGAGATAGTGACATGGATGCCGGCGCCCTCTCCCAAATCCTCAGCCTGCTGAATTGTGCCTTTGCCAAATGATGTCTCCCCTACCAGCTTCGCGCGCTCATGATCTCTGAGGGCGCCGGCAGTAATTTCGCTTGCCGAAGCAGACCCTTTATTGATCAATACTACGACAGGAGCTTCAAACAATATCCCTTTCCCGCTCACAGGATATTCTGTCCGTTTACCATTTTTATCTTCCTGCATCACAGCTGTCCCATCTTTGACAAATTCCGAAACAATATACACGGCATCATTAAGATATCCTCCCGGATTATTTCTCAAATCAAATACCACACCCTTTATAGTTTTATCCGCGGCAAGCTGTTCGTTAACACGAAGAGCGAGCTTGGACCATTCTGCATTTGTGCTGTCACCAAATTGCGAAAGCCTGATATACACTATTTTTTTATCCAATTCTGAAGCAAGCGCAGTATCTTTGGTATTGATGCCTTCAATATCTTTTACCTGCTTAGTCCATGTTGTGAGGCTATTTACCGTAATTGTGTCTCGAGTAATAGTTATATCAGTCGTTTTATCAGCGCCTTTATGGAGGACATTCAATGTCACATCTGTTCCTTTGGGTCCGCGTATTTTTTCTACCACCTGATTAATATTCATCCCGGTTGTATACTGATCATTTACTTTTACGATAATATCACCTGCTTTTATACCGGATTTTTTTGCGGGACTTCCGTCCAATGGAGATACAACGATGATATTTTTTTCTTTCAAACCGAGTTCAGCTCCGATTCCTTCAAATTTCCCCGCGAGGCTCTGTTTAAAATCATCGTTTTGTTTGGGAGGAAGATAGACCGTATACGGATCATCAAGGCTTGCAACCATTCCCTGTATAGCACCATTAATAATTTTCTCCGAATCAATCGCTTTTCTATCATAGTATGTATTTTCTAGTTTTTCCAAAACAGACCAAATACGTTCAGCATTGGCATGCTGCAAAGACGGAGGCGGTTCTTTGCCTGCAATTTCGATATGTGGTTTGAAATTGTTCCAATCCGCGGAGATCTTGTTAACGCCCACAAAATATCCTATGAGTCCTGCTATAAAAATAAGTAATATGTATCGTAATGTTTCCGGTTTCATATCAAATAATGATTATTTTATTACCCGCATCAACGGTTACTTTTTTCCCTTCTGCTTTTTTCAATGTTTCACTCTCTTCCTTCGAAATAGTAATAACAGGCATCATTATTTTTCTATCCCGAAGATAAGCTAAATCGCTTTCTTTAACAGTTACACAGATAAATCCTGCCACCCCAATGCCATTCCCTTTTATCAAAATATCTCTGGAAATAGTACCTCCAAGAACAATTTTACCTGACGTATTACTATCGAGATAATATAATATATTATTGCCGCCGCTTTGGAAAGACGCAGTAAGGATACATAATTCCCCAGTAGCTGATGTTTCTGAAGAAGTTTGCAAGCCTACAATTGCATTGTCGGTTGCGATAACGATTTCCTTATTATTACACAAATCCACAGTGCCAGCAACCGGAGAAATAATTTCATTTGAGGCTGTTTTTTGATCCGTTTGGATAACGATATTACCGGTATTCCGCTCATACCGCACGAACGTACCATCAATCGAACTAGTTATTACCGCTTTTCTCTTACCAAAGATATTTTTCTTCTCCGCAATGATATCTCCCTTATGGATAGTATCTCCGATGCTTTTTTTCAGAACTCGCTTCACTTCTTTCAAAGAAATATCAATCGCTTCAGGGATATTCAATACATGCTCTTGAGGTGCCAGTTTCTGCGCAAGTACTTCCCCAGACTCGACAGCTGCACCTTGTTTTACGACAGCAGTATAGACATCAGATAACGGGAATGAAATGAACGGCATATATATATTGTATCGCAGGAAGGAAATGATGAGCAAGTAAAATGGAGATTAACCGCGGCCGACAAAAGGAATCAATGCCAAATGCCGCGCGTTTTTAACGGCGATGGTAAGCCGACGCTGATGTTTGGAGCAAAGACCTGATCGTGTCCGCACGATGATTTTGCCGCGCTCGGTCGTGAATTTCTGCAATGCGGTAGTATCAGAGTACCACGGATTTTTCTTCTCATCACAGAAGTAACAAGTCTTTGGTACCGATATTTTCTTCTTTGGTATTCTTCTTTTTTCTGCCATATTCTTTAAAACGGTATATCATCAGGCGCGACATCGTCTCCCGATTCGGAAGGATGCGGCTCTTCATCTTTTACCGCTTTCTTTTTTGCTTTGGGTTGCGCTTCTTCATCAGCCTGAGCAGCATATGATTCTTCATGCGAAGTCGTATGCTGACCGCCCCCTTGCCCTTTACTATCCAAGAGGATCATATCATCAATCACAACTTCCGTTGTAGATTTTTGTGACCCGTCTTGCCCTGTCCAGCTTCGGGTAGAAAGTCGTCCTTCGACATACACTTTTCTGCCTTTCACCAAGAACTGACTGCATAATTCGGCTAATTTGTTCCAAACCACAATTTTATGGAAATCAACTTCTTCCCGTTTCTCACCGGAATCAGTTGTCCACGATCTGTTTGTCGCAAGACCAAAAGTACAAACCGCGTTTCCCGCGGGAGTATATCGCAACTCCGGATCTCGGGTCAAATTCCCGATCAATTGTACTCTGTTTAAACTTCTTGCCATACTTTACTCTGTTCGTAACAATAAATGTCTGATTATACTGTCATGTCTGATCAATTTTTGCTCGAAATCCGCGGGAACACCTGCTTTTCTTTCTTCTACATTTCCCTTGTATGATGGCTCTTCTCCTTCGAGTTCCAGCATATAATAGTGTCCTGCTTCTTCTTTCTTTATTTCATATGCCAGAGCCTTCTGTCCCCAATCATTTTCTTTGGCGATTTTTATCTTTCCGAGCCAGCCTTTAATATCTTCCAAAAGCTTTTTGCGGTCCGCTTCTTTGAGTGATGGCCTCATAACGATAGCTAATTCGTATTTTCTCATGGTTGCTATTGTACCACAGAGTCAAAGTTGAACTCAAGAGGGACTTTAGTTTTCTGCCTGTAGATATGTATCTATTATTGATCGGGATGAGCAGCTTTCGGAAGTTTGCTCACAGGACTCAATTTTTTGGGAGCGATAATCGCATATTTTTCATCCGTAACATCCTCCATACCATGTACGCCCAGCCTATTTGCGATGGTAGAACGTTTCTCATGTGTAGAGGAATCCGTCATCCCCAGAGATACTCCTGCTTTAAACTTTTTCCCCTCAGAATACAAGAAAATTACTCCCTCAGGAATATAATTTATATCTTCTTTTTTTATTTTATCAGTGACATCCACAAAAAGACTTCTTTCTTCATTCACGAACTTATTTGTGGCTTCATCTATAGATTTTGCGTACGGCACCATGAAATCCGTACCGAAATTTTTCTCCAATACACTAAAAACACTGGCTGGTTTTTTTTGGCCTTTGAGGACAGGAGCGTATGTATCAGTTCCAAGCTTTGCGATCGCTTTGATATCTATACCCTGTTCTTTTAATACATTTTCATTTCTAGCAAAATGTTGTTCGGGTGTATATGGATCTTTTTTTACTTTCTTTGCCCCTTTGGATGTTCCACTCGGCGTGTCCTCAGATGATGCACTAGTTCCTCTCCACGCATTGTATGCATCCACCGCATCGGGGTAATATTTTATACCCCACGGAGTTGCAGATGCTGCCATTATCAATCCGATGGCTATATTTCTACCTTTATGAGACTCTTTTCCCATGATCTCAGGATTATAGCACCTTTAACTAAAATTGCAAGAATTTACTTCCAGCAGATATTTCGAGAGATATTTCGATTGGTAGGTACAGGAGATCTATCACATACATTGAGACCTTTTTTTTCTATTTTTTCTACCAACCCATTTTGCAGCGCTTCCAATGAATGAGAATTTCCATTCAAATGCATCAAAACGACGGAACCGGGCTTTACTTCTGAGAGTACTTTTTGCTCTATTTTTTTGGCAGGGATACCTGTATAATCCTGCGTATCTACCGTCCATCCGCAGATTTTCTTTCCTTCTCTTTTTGCCTCCGCGCGGACAGCATTATTTACTCCTCCACCTGGGGCGCGAAATATATTACTATCAACACCATTTTTCATCTGGTATGTTATCTGATTAGGGTTTAATTTGGTAAATGGCAGCGGATGAGACCAGCTATGATTTCCTACATATATACCTTTTCTCCGCAAATATTTTACAGATTCCGGCCATTGGCTTTTTACATACTGATTTATAGGAAAGATAAGAGCCCCCGCAGGCTTTTGATTCGGTCCATTTACTCTATATCCATCCAAAGCAGCAGTATATGCTTTCAAACGATTAATTGATTGCTTCGTGGTAGGAGCGTATGACCAGTCATCGATAGTAATGAGTACGCCATTCGTAGGATTGCTGCAGCCGGTACTATCTTTTCTGGTTTCCTTCATAAGAGTACGGGTAACGGGTTTACCGGCAGCTGATTCAGGGGTACGGGAATATGCAGCAATGGATCCTCCCGTTCCCAAAGCTAACGAAAGTGACACAGCCGCACAGACATTTCTTGGCCTATATTCTTGTTTCATAATACGGTATTATATCATAAAAAAATATACACAGTTAACTTCCTATCTTAAACTCAATCACATCGCCGTCTTGGACGATATAATCCCGCCCTTCCATACGCGCTTTCCCTACTTCACGGGCTTTTTTGCGGCCTCCTATAGCGATATAGTCATCAAAAGAGATAACTTCTGCCTTGATAAACTTCTTTACAAAATCATTATGAATCGTTCCTGATGCCTCTTGAGCATTGATGCCTTTTTTAATAGTCCATGCTTTGACTTCCTTCTCCCCTGCCGTGAGAAATGAAATTAAACCGAGTTCTGTATACGCTTTTTGGATGAGTCTTTCGAGTCCGGATGCTTCCAAACCGAGATCAGCGAGATACTCTTTCTGTTCTTCATCGGAGAGGGAGGCAAGTTCTGCCTCAATCTTGGCACAAATAACAACTATTCTATTGTCATTGCGATCCTGCAAAACAGGAGAATCAATCCCTAATAACTCTTCATACTTTTTCGTCACTTCCGCAATTCCTTCTGGATTATAATCATTTTCATCCACATTGAGGACAATTATTTCAGGTTTCTGGGAGAGGAGAAACAAATCCAGTACCGATGCCCTCTCTTCTTCCGTCATTTGGATATCTCTTGCGGCTTTCCCTTCATTCAGTCCCCGATACAATTTATCAACAGCTGACTTTTTGACGGCATTAGTTTTGACGGCTTTACTTTCCCGCTGTTTTTCCACTGTCTGCAAGTCTGCCATAATCAGCTCTGTTTGGATAACTTCATAATCGGATTTCGGATCAGTACTCCCCTCCCGCACGACATCATCATCAGTAAATCCGCGCACCACATGCGCAATTATTTTTACTTCTCGGATGTGGGAGAGAAATTTATTGCCAAGCCCTGCTCCTTCGGATGCTCCTTTGACCAGTCCCGCTATATCAACAAATTCAATAATGGCGGGTTTTATCGGCGGCCAAAGGGACTTGTCATTGCGATCCTGCAAAGCAGGAGTGGCAATCTCATTAGCCGTTACCTCCGCCAGCTTCTCCAGACGATAATCCGGCACCGGCACAGCCCCGACATTGGGTTCGATAGTCGCAAAGGGATAATTTGCCGCTAACGCAGCCTGTTTTTTTAAAAGTGCATTAAAGAGGGTGCTTTTACCGACGTTCGGCAACCCCACAATTCCGACCGATAGATTCATGATGTGATTATATCATGTGCTGAAATGAGAATGTACTTGATTTTGATGTATATTTTTATTATACTTGTGTACTTTTTATTTAGTAAAAATCAGTGTTTCTATACCCTATGTCAACACAAGAGTATCCAGTTCAACACGTTGCCCCTGAAACGTCAGCACAGTCGTTATCACCACGATCGTTGATAAAAAAATATGGGATTTCAGACGCTGATACAACTATCCTCAAAGAATTCGAAAAAAAAGGATTTGCGATATTTATGCATGGGAGCGGCATACGATCCGAACGATTAGATGAGGCATCTGATATTGATTTTACAATCATCGGCAATCGTAAACACATACCTCACGAGATAATAAAGAACCATATAGGGATTATTGATGAAAAAAATGAAATCGATTATATATCCTTTTTCACAAATGCAGAAAATGGGACAAAACTTAGCTATCACCTACAAAACCCTCACTATAGAGGGACATATCCAGAAAAACCTTTTGGATTAGAATACCGAAGTAATAAACATAAAAAATCAACAGAAAATACGTCATATATAATGAGTGGTGTCGATAAATCCAATACTATTCATATAGTAGAAATGACATGCCCTCAGAAGCATAGCGCAAACGGCGTTTTGACATACACACCCCAAGTAGGAATTTATAAAATGTCTGATACTACAGCTGCACCCATTACCCACTCTGAAATACAATTTCCTGTTACACCAATTGCATCGATACAACCTGACGGTGATACCATTGATTATACTGCTGATCTACCTGAGGAAGTAATACTTTTCGGTATAGAATTAAATAAGATGACGGAAGATACGCCGTTAAAAACGGATATGATAGCTTTTCAAAAAAAAGTATTTATTGAAAATCCTATTATCAGGACTTTGGGAGCTATAGAAAAGTATATCCACAACGATCCTATCACTATCTACTCTTCGGCAGTATATGCTCGTGAAGAATTGCGTATGCGAAGAAAACAAAAAAATAATTCTTCACATTTTTTTGTTGAAAAAGTAGGAAATAGACTTAAACATCTATATAATAATATAGTATGAAAAATTCACTGTGTCTTCTTACTTCTGATGTCCATGGAAATATCATCCAATATAATAAACTCAAACAAATAGTTATCGCTAAAAAAATTTCCTATGTTTTTCTTTGCGGAGACAACCTTCCCAAAACAGGAGGATTATGGAGTCCAGAGAACAAAATAAGAACAATTGAGATGCAGAAAAAATTTATTACTGAATTTTTTATCCCCTATCTTCATGACCTGAGCAAATATACATATATTTATGCTATATCCGGAAATGATGATTTCAAAAGCAATTATCATTTATTCCAAACTCTCAATCATCCGAAAATTACATTTCTTAAGACAGCTGTTGTTCCGCTAGGAGACAATGACAGTTTATCTGTTGCAGGTTATCCGTATGTTTCTCTTACTCCATTTTTGCAAAAAGATTGGGAAAAACTAGAAGATAATTTTTCGATACCGGATAATAAAGGTTGTAGAGTTGATGGATATACTTCGCATGAAGGAAAACATCTTCCCATTACATTCGATATAAACAATAATATCTACGGAACGATAACGGAGGATCTTAACCAACTCATACAACGAAGTGATCCTGTCAAAACGTTATATCTTTTCCATGATGCGCCCTACAATACTCCTCTGGATATGACATTTAAAGAAAATCCCAATATAAAAAACGGAGAGATTCATATAGGCAGCAGAGCTATTCGAAAATTTATTGAAGACCACAATCCTATGCTTACTATGCATGGGCATATCCACGAGACATGCGATATTTCGGGTAAGTATATATGGAAAAATAACAAATCAATTTCTCTTGCTGCAGGAAATAACTTCCAATCAGATAAATTAGCATACGTACTCTTCTCAATCCCTTCTCTCAAAAACATTGAGCGGTTTGTGGAATAATTTATCTCATTTTCAAGCGCTATTTCAAACACGTTTCTATCGATAAGTTAGTACTCATTAACCAACTTACCGGTAAATTGAGGAAGATACATTTTACTCTTCCGGATCGCTCTTTTTGTAATTACAGGTATAATGCACAAATAGTTTAAAGGAAACATGCATTATCTCATGGATTAGACTAGGTGTGTATTATATGGAGTACTGTCACTCGAGGAACTAACTTGACAATTATCATATTGTTGCTACCATGAAGTAAAAGATATAAAGAAGAGATTATTATATTGCCTACGCATCGAGACTAGCCTAACAGTGTCCTTGCCGCAACATACCAGCATGACACAAAGAATCGACATTTTTAACAGCAAACAAAATAATCAACGAAATAAGGTATTTATATCGCATCTAACAATTCGCCGCAGTGGCGTTATCCTGGCATTATACCTTGCTGCGCTGGAGATTATGTTCTTAATTATCGGTATTGTGCTCAGACTACCTCTCGTACTTTTTACTTTTTCTACCAATGTCGCTACGACTCTTAATACGGTCGCTACAATCGCAAATAACGGTCTTATACTGATAAAAATGGTTTTTATGATCGTAATTGTCAAACAATGGTTGGATAATTACTATGAAATAAGGCCTGGAAAAATAATTTATAAGTCAGGCTTCTTTTCCAGAAAAGAACGGGAATTTAAATGTACTCAGATTTCTAAAATTAACCTAACGCAAGGAGTGATTGGTAGAGTGTTTCATTTCGGAACAATTAATCTGTATCGGCAAACAACAAATGAATGGCTTTCTCTATCCAATATCCCCACTCCTCATAGAAATTTACGTTTGATTCAAAAAGCCTTTACAACAAAAGATGTAGAAATTACAATTACAGATAATTTTGTCGATGATGAATAATTTTTAATAAATTCTTCTACCGATATGCTTGCGTTAAAGAACGTAAACGTATCGGTAGATTGAGGAAGATACATTTTACTCTTCCGTATCGCTCTTTTTATAAGGATCATTTTGGAAATTCCCTCCACTCTGTGAGCCTCCTTTCCTTCGGTCCTCCTCCGTGAGCTGATGACTTTGTCCACCCGTTTGTGATGCCTTTCCGCCTTTTTGGCCGGATTCACGCTCTTGGTATGGATCATTTTGAAACTTTCCTGAATCATCCTGTTGTCCCTGAGACTTACCGCCTTTGGAACCTTCATCCTTTTGTATTCCAGGATCTATTTCAGAATATTTTTTATCATCATTTTGCATATTATCACCTCCTTTCTTTTGTCCTTTTATAAAATTCTTTATAATACCAATTCTATACACTCTTTATAAGATACGTATAAACATCCGGTCGCAAGTACGTAAGCAAGCTGAACTAAAATAAATTATTATTACGTGTTTGTTTTTCGTGTTCTACCGCGGAGAGGCAGAGTAAAACAAAAAGTCGATCCTTTTTGTTTTTGATCACTTATTAGAGATATCGTGCCACCATGACGCTCGATAATTTCTTTGGAGATATAGAGTCCCAGCCCCAGCCCAGGATATGTTTTAATTTCAGGATCACTGGCCTGATAAAAACGCTCAAATATTTTTTTCTGCTGGTCACGAGGCACTCCCTTCCCAAAATCCTGCACACATATCGTTACGTTTTTTGTATCTTTTGATGAGGTAACTATAACTTTATTCGACTGAGCTGAATATTTAATTGCGTTGGTAATCAGATTGGTAAGTACCTGCCCGATACGTTCCCGATCCGCAATGACATTCTTTCCTATTTTTCCGTCTGATAAAATTTCATGAGTTGTGGTAATACGTTGAATGTTTTCGATAGTTTCCTGCACCAAATCATCTATGGTAAATTTCTCTTTCCTATATTGTAATTTCCCTTGCTGCACTCGGGAAACATCCAACAAACTTGTAACGAGATCAGTTAGCTTGGTGAGTTGATTATTCATGTTGGCAAGATATTTTATCATGTGCCTGTCTCCTGATTTTTCAAATCGATTGAGCAAAACTTGAGCATATATTTTCAGTGATGTAACAGGCGTTTTTAATTCATGTGATGCGAGTGCCACAAAGTCATCTTTTCTCTGTTCCAATTTCTTGCGTTCACTAATGTCCCGATTAACGGCGACGTACCCTATGCTCTTACCCGCACTATCTTTGACCAATGATGATGAATTCAAGACATACCGTATTTCACCATATTTGGTGATTTGCTTTACTTCCCCCTTCCAAACACCTTTAGTATTTAATGTATGTAATACGTTTTCTCGGCTGATATTATTATATTCTGTAGCTATAATATCTATCGTTTTTTTACCTAGAACCTCTTTGTCCGGATATCCATACATCGTCTCAGCTGCTTTATTCCATGTCTGAATCTTTGTATCCAAATCCGTTGAAATAATTGCGTCAGAAACAATTTCGATAAGCTTTGCATGATACCGTAATGATTCTTCAGCTTGTTTTTGTTTGGCGATATCACGCGCAATTTTGGATGCACCGATAATTTTACCGTGATGATTTTTTATAGGAGAAACACTCAGCGAAATAATTGCCTTGCTTCCGTCTTTTCTCAGACGTTCTGTTTCAAAATGCTCAATGGGTTGTCCCCTTTTAATTTTGTTTATGATTTTTTTCTCTTCTTTTTGTAATTCCTTCGGAATAATAATAGTAATGGATTTACCTATTACCTCCTCTGCTGTATAACCGTATAAATTCTCTGCCCCTTTATTCCAGCTGATTATCTCACCATCGAGTGTCTTACTGATAATCGCGTCATCTGATGAATCTACAATTGCTGCCAATTGAAAAAGGTCTTTTTCAATTTTTTTATACCTATCATGGTAGGAAAAAGCAATTTTTGCGGCAAGAATATCTGTATACGTGCTGATAATCCTATTTACGTTATAAAACTCATGTGTCGTAAACTTATCGAGTACTCCTTTCTGATTAAATTTATCCCAAATCGCTTGCTTTAAGAAAATGATCCCATCTACAGCCTCTTCCAAAGATAAACCATCATGATGCGCTTTTTTTGCTAATTTTTCTCCTAATGCAGTGAATAACAATTTCCCTTTATCAACATCTTCCAAATTATCTGCTAATAATGTCACTACCTCTCTATAATCAGGCCTACGTTTTTTTGCATTCTCGGAGTTTTCATCCGATCCAATCAACTGATTACGCATCTGAGAAGAACTCTTTTGAAGCTGACTTGCATATTCTGTAAGCAGTTTTTGTACTAATGAAAATGTATCTTTTTGTGGATGCATCATTTTGGTGAGTTCTTCTTCAGTAAATCGCCAATCTCCTCTCGTCCCTATTTTTACTCCTGTTAATTGGTTCGCGTATGCCCATCTTCGTACAGTACTTGAACTTACCCCCAAAAAAGACGCTGATTGTTGGATATTAAGCAGTTTGGGTTTTTCAAGTTTCATGATCAAAATTTATCAAACTTATCTAAACTTGATTAGGTTATCATACTTATATAAAAAAAGATAGGAGAAAAAATATATTTTTTCAAAGTGCGTATATGCATCCGGCGGCAAATCAGTAAGCAAGCTGAACATGCTAACCACGTTTCATTTTTTATGACACTTGAAAAAGGACATGCATAGTTATAACATGTTATAACTATGCAACAAAAAATAATACAAATCGGCAATTCAACGGGCATCATTATTCCGAAATCTGTTCTCGATCAGCTCGGGCTGCAGACGGGGAATGAGGTTGAATTACAAAAAGATATCACAAACCAATCCCTTACTATCGTAAAAGCAGAGGGGAAAACAAAAAATACATCAATCGATAACCATTTCTTGACAGTACTGGAGAAAGTGAATACCCAATATAATACCGCACTGAAAGAATTGGCAGATAAATAATTGTGAGTACTACCTACATAACACTTGAACAATTATTAGTAATTCATGAAGATCAAATAATACGATATGAAGGAAAATCAGGCATTCGGACTCTCTCTCTTCTGGAATCCGCAATTCTCCGTCCTCAATCGACTTTTAATGGTAATGAACTGTATGTAGACCTTTTCGAGAAAGCGGCCGCTCTCATACATTTACTCATCCGTAATCATCCTTTTATTGATGGTAATAAAAGGACAGGTATCGTAGCCGGATATGTTTTCTTAGAAATAAATAGTATCAGTCTCAATATGCAACAAAAAGACGTCGTGAAACTTGCTCTCTCCATATCGACAGAAAAAATGAATATTAATAATATTGCTGCTCTGTTACAAAAGAACTCAATATATAACTAAATCTAGTATCACTCCACCACCGACATCGTGTAGCCTTTTTTCTTCACAACGGAAATGATCTCTTTCTCCGAAACTTTGGACGGATCAAATGTCACTTCGCTTTTCTGTCTAGCATAACTTGTTTTCGCGGATATCACACCATCAAGCTCCTCCAGATCAAAATCAATATCCAAAGAGCACGAAGAACAATGCATCCCATCTATTTTGAATTTTTTTGTAATCATATTCCTCTATCAACGTTATTATAATATGGTATATTAATTTAAATTAATATACCATATTATCCATTCACATACTCATGTAAAATTATTAAATATTCTCTCTATTACATGATTCATACATCTCCTTGCATTTATTATTATTATGTACTATAATCTTTTTTTCTAAATGAAAAATCTCATTACTACAGGATAAATAATGGCACTTTTATCAGAACAATTATCATATTTTAAAGAATCAAGACGTATGCCTGTTCCGCAAAGGGAAAATACACCTTCCGGAATATTATTAGCAGACGGTCTGGATAAAAAAGATTTACGCGTACTGGACACACTACGGGACAATGGATGTGTTGTATTTATGCACGGAAGCGGTATGACAGCAGGTAAGCTTAGTGAGACCTCTGATATTGATTTTGCGGTTATTGGCTCTATCCCGCAAACACCCACCGAAATTCTCCAAAAACACGTAATAGGTCTTGATGAAGAAAAACAATCCGAAATTGATTATGTGTCTTTCTCTACAAGAGCAAGTAATGGAAGAAAAATCAGTATCCATCTGGAAAATCCCGAATTTCGCTCCACTTATCCCGACAAATCAACGGCCACAGAATATCGAGATGGCAACAATAAAAAACAAGCTGGAAAAACTTCATATGTGATGGGTGGAGCAGATACAAAGGGGACACTCTATATGATGCATGTAACCTGCGCACAAAACGAATACAATGATGGTATTTTAACAACTACACCGCAAACTGGAATAGTGAAAATTCCTCACAGAGATTCTGATGAGCAAAGAGAAAAATCTCTAAGTAATTTTATAATAAAGCCAATCGCATCTATTGATACCAAACAACGAATCGTACATACACCTACGCTTCCTGATGAAATATTGATATTTGGTCTTGAATTAAATAAGATGACGGAAGATGCGCCTATTGATCCTCATGACAGATTTGGAAAGGAAGTATTTGTAGATAAACCACTTGTCAGAAGTCTGAGAAAAATTGAAGAGTATACGGATAGTGACCCAATCCTTCTTTTTAGTCAATCCGTTTATGCACGTGAACAAGTGCGTGCGGATCGGAAAGGTAAAGAAAATAACTCCCATTCATTTGTCCTCTCACTCTCCGAAAAATTACATAAAATATATTAATACTCTATCAATTGTTATTTTTTCATAATCAATGATAAAAATAACAACTGTCTATGAAAGAATTATTATGCCTCACTACTGCTGATGTACATGGCAATATAACACAGTACGAGAAGATCAAACAAACAATTATCGAAAAGGATGTCGATCATGTATTTTTATGCGGTGATCTGCTTCCCAAAAAAGGCGGACTATGGAATCCCGGAAATAAAATCAGAACCATTAAAATGCAGAGAAAATTTATTGAGGGGTATTTCAATAACTATCTTAATGAACTCAGCATGCATACCAATGTCTATGCAATATTTGGCAATGATGACTTCAAAAGTAATTACAATTTACTACCCAAAGATAATAAAAAAATAACCTTTCTTAATAATGATATTGTACCATTGGCAAATACTTCTGAAGAATTATATGTAGCCGGATATCCATACGTCTCATTAACGCCATTTCTTCAAAAAGATTGGGAGAAATGGGATAACAATGATATGCATCAATCAAACAAAATATATCGAACAGACGGATATACGTCGCAAAATGGAAGACACTACCCTATTCAATTTGAAAATAATGAAGATAAAAGATCATCGATAAAAACAGATCTTGATGCATTAGCAAAATTGCATGATCCTCAAAAAACCGTTTATGTATTTCATGATGCCCCTTACAATACTCCTTTGGATATGACATCTCAAAAAAACCCATATATTAAAGAAAATGATTTACATATCGGTAGTAAAGCGATACGCAATTTTATAGAAACCTATAATCCTCTTTTGACTATGCACGGACATATTCATGAAACATTTGAGGAATCAGGAAACTATAAATGGAAAAATAATTCCAGTATAGCGGTGACTGCTGCAAATGATTTTACAAGTCCGTCTGTAGCATATGTGCTTTTCTCACTTCCATCATTAGCAAATATGAAACGCTCTGTTCGTTAATTATTACTTCTCTTCCGTATACTTCTTGAAGTTATTGAGTATTGCCTGCCAACCAAGACGCTGCATATCAAGTGGATTTTCATTTTCGGGTTCAAAAGTGATTACAATTTTTGTGTTATCCTCTTGTGGAGTAAAAGCTACTGTAACATTTCGACCATCATCAAGCGTATACATGAGAAACTCATTTTCTTTGACATCCGTATAACTTCCTGTAAAATCGAAAGATTCACTTCCATCCTTTGAACGCATCGTGGTGCTAAATTTTCCTCCGTTGCGCACATCATTTGTCGCGGCAGAGGCTTCCCAATCATCTGAAGCAAATGACCATTGAGTGATGTGTTTCGGTTCTGTGTAATACTTCCATACTTTTTCAATGGGAGCACGTACTATACCAGCAATCGTTACAATATTTCGCTGTGTATCCTTCATGCAAAATTATTCTATCCATTCTTCAGGAGTCACGGACATTTCGATAAGCATACATGCAGCACCGGTAGGCTCAGCAATCATGGCAATCTTCCCGGGCCCTATTTCTTTGGGTTCCATATACACTTGACCGCCGAGTTCCTTTACACGCGCAAGAGTTCCTTCAATATCCTCTACAGTAAAATATACCATCCAGTTGGGAGGCATATTACCCATTTCAGGTGTGATTTCCATGATGCCTCCATTCATCCTACCATTATTCATGATAGTTGTATAATCATCTTCTGTTGTAAACATCCAACCAAAAAGGTCACCATAAAACTTTTTCGAGGCCTCAATATCCGTTGTATATAATTCGTTCCAACTCATAGCGCCAGATTTATTAACAACTTCCGCGCCGATAGTATTTTCAGGCTGCCATAATGAAAAGTATGCCCCAATCGGATCCTGCATAAGGCCCAAAACTCCTTTTCCCTCAACAACCACCGGCTCAAATAGTCTCTTACCCCCCAATTCTTCTGCTTTTTTCATAGATTCTTCCATATTATCTACAGAAACATAGTTATTCCAAACAGATGGAACATCTTCCATCAACCCGGGAGCGCCCCCTGCAACTACCTTACCATCCAAAAGATAGACCGTATAGTCTGGCTTTCCTTCTGTCCTGCTCACTTCACTTGTCCACCCGAAAAGCTTTGTTAAAAACTCAGTGGTTGTATCCATATCTTTGGAGTAGATATCAGCGAGACAAAAAGTTCCGGCGGGGTATTTAGTAACAAAATATGACATAAAATGTATTCTATATGTTCAAATTAAGAAGCATGTAAGAGTATATTATGCAGCTTTCTTTGCCATCTCATGCGCGGCGAGTAATACAATAGTTGCGTGCCATTCCAGCCGTTCGTTGGGACCCTGCAGCTCTTCTACAACTCGCTGCATCGTCGCCAGACCACGTACATCCCCCATCTGTACTTGCGCTCTTGCTCTTTCCAAAGTAAGAATAGGATGATCTCTTCCGTCAACAATTCTATCTGCTGCGGTCGTTAATCCATACGTGAAGAGCCGTCTCCCATAGCGTATACGTTCTTTTATCGGTTTCCCAGGCGTTTTTATTGCTTCCGTCAGATCTTTTACTTCTCGCACATCAGCAACAGCATCATATATGGTAAATACATTGTCAGTTGCTGGTATTTGTGTCCGATCTTCCTCCGGACGAGGACGCAATGCGTCAACCTCTGCTGCTGACTGTGTCATCGCAAGTAATGATTCTGCCGTTTCAGCGCGAACCGTATCATCTCCCATGGCGGATAAAAATACATTCGCTCCTTCAAAATCTCTTTTTTCGGCATAAAATGATGCCCAACTTCCTAGCGCGTTTTCCCATGCATTGTTTACTTCTTCTTTTTCCGAAAAACCATCATATGATTCACTACTACTTTCGTCATACATTTTTTGGTATACGGCATGGAGCGTTGTGGCGACAACTCTCGGATCTTTATGATCATAATAAGCAGCTGCTACCTGAAAATCAGCGGCAATCTTGCCAAGTGCTATGGAGTCTTCACCCGAATTTTGTAATATCTTTACTCCTCGATAGACATTTTCTTCAAAATTATTTCTGATATTTTGATGGACCTTCAATTCATCTTTAAGAAGTGTACTGGCAAACCAAACTAAAGCTATATAACTATCCTTATCCATTGAAACTTCTCTTGCGACCTGATCAAACTTATTAAAAATCAGCTTTTTCTTTTCGGGATCACCCTGTGCATCATATAATCTTGCAGCAATACCCATAGCAGCATGAGGATTCATAACGGAATCTTTCAAAAAATGTTCGGTGACATCATCACGATATACATTCGCGACAGATTGCATGGAATCATCAGCGGCTTTTGACTCTTCATAATATTTTAACTTAAGGCTCGCGACGTGATCTGCGCTTACGGCGTGTGTATCAATGAATTCATCCGCATCTTTGCTCATATCAATATGTTTTACTACTCCCTCTTCGACAAGTGGGAAAAAGTCTTCATAAAAAACGATGTCTCCGCTGGCGATTTCTTTTGGTGCATCCCTTTTTTCTCTTGACAAAAGACTCCATACTCTTTTTTGCGCATCTTCTTGCCCTAAGGAAGCTGCGTCAAAATATATGGAAAAAACATCAGGTTTATACAATTCATCATACTCATCACTCATTTCCTCCAAAACAGTACCGAGCGTATAAACGGAGTCGGGTCTTTTTAAAAGAAAATCAGCATACGCGAGTTGTGATATCCCGAATGCTGCAATGGAGATATCTCCCTGGTTCCCTTCCTTTTCATCACTTTCCAAGATTACATCAATTGCTGCTGCTGCTTTTGATCTGTTAGATTCATAAATGGATGACGCAGATACGTCCGTTTGCATCCCCATCCACTCTTTGAAAGTAGGACGAGATCCATCTTGTTGCCTTGAATTCTCCTTAGACATACCACATAGTATACTTGTTTTAACCAAAAATGTCAATATTATAGGACGTAAAATATTGTTCTATTTCTCTTTTGTTTGAGTTGTTATAATACTATTGTAATGAAAAAATCAATTATTTCTGCTCTAAGTATTACTGTTTTTCTTCTTTTACTTTATTACTTTTGGTATATGATCGCTGACAGAGAGATACTCTTTCTCTACTGGCACCTAGGATATGAGCCTTTTAGTGAACAAACTATTGGAAGATATTTCATGTCAGGACTGGTCGCGAGCGGATTTCTTTTTTGGGGATATACGATAATCCAATGTATGGTAAAAAAACGGTATGCTAAATATAAACTTCCCCAATGGTCAACGGTATGGGAATATACAATTTATATTTCCGCGATACCACTATTTATCATACTTAATATTTTGGGGAATCCTCCAATTCCATTAATGATATCCATAGGAGTTCTCGGATTCCTTTATATCGGAGTCGGAATCGTGTTGTGGAGCAGTGATACTATACTTAAGAATGTAAAAAAAAGCATGCGGACAATTACGCAAAGTATAACAATTGTTCCGTTATTTATTTTGCCGTTGTATCTTACCTATCATCTGAAAAAGAATCCCGGAAATATTTTTAATATTACATTACCGACAGTACTGTTTTTTATCGGGAGTTTGCTATTTTCATTGGCAATACAATATATTCTCAAACGATTGAAAAAACAAACAGGAACTCCAAATGAGATTTTCTTTTTTGCGTTGTTGCTTTTTTATATCTTCCTTCCATTAGTGCATTATATTTTTATGGGTCCCACCTTGTTCAGTTATATTACAGACAGTAGTAATTTTTTCTCAAATAATGTATTTATTCAGGGTATTAGTTTTTTCAGCGCGTATGGAACAACTATTTTGGCAAAAAAATTTGCATCGAAAAAATTGTCTCCTGCGTAATATTTATTGTTTTTATCATACTGTTATTATATAGTGTAAAACAGTCTGAATACTTTTCTCATAAATTTGGTACAATAGACAAAATTACTCAATGAAAAAATACATACCATATATACTTATTTTGCTCGCATTTTCAGGTATGGTAGACGCTGGGTATCTGACGATAGAACATTATAATGCAAGTGTGCCTCCTTGTTATGATGTCCCTTATTCCGACTGCGGTCAGGTGCTTACGAGTAGTTATTCTGAAATATTCGGAATACCTGTCGCGTTATACGGCGTTTTTCATTATGTAAGCTTCCTCATTTTATTGGTGTATGCCGCAATCGGAAAAAGAAAAAGATTTGCATATCTCGCTGTTATTTCCGGTACGATTGGTTTTCTGGCATCGGTATACTTTGTGTATCTGCAACTTTTTGTCATTCACGCGATCTGCACATACTGTATGTTATCCGCAATTATCAGTTTTACGCTCTTTTTTATCACGCATAATTATTTTTACACGGAAAGAAAATATCTCGGTGTTATCATTTTTAGAATACTGTATACCAATATCATAAAAAAAATATTCTTCCTTTTCGATCCCAAACAGGTACATGTGGCGATTACCAACGGCAGTGCATTTCTGGGCAATCTCCCATTTATGAAATCCATCGCGGGGTGGATGTTTCTGTATAAAAATCCGATACTCAAACAGGAATTGCTAGGGATTTCATTTGATAATCCTGTCGGGCTTGCGGCAGGATTTGATTATGAGGGTCAACTGACACAAATCCTGCCGCAAGCAGGTTTCGGATTTCAATCAGTCGGGACTATCACCAACAGATCATATGAAGGCAATCCCCGTCCCATGCTCGGCAGATTACCGAAATCCAAGTCACTCATGGTAAATAAAGGATTTAAAAATCCGGGAGCTGACGCAATTATACGGTCACTTAAACATCTTTCATTTGCGACACCTGTAGGTATAAGTATCGGGCGGACAAACTCGAGAGAGAAAATGACACAGAAAGGTGCTATCGAAGACATCATAGAATGTTTTAGAAAATTTGAAAAAGCAAATCTCAAAATAGCTTACTATGAACTCAATATCAGCTGCCCCAATCTTTATGGGAATATTTCATTTTATGAACCTAAAGAATTGGCGAAACTCCTCAAAGAAATCGACAAGCTAAAAATCGAAAAACCGATTTTTGTCAAAATGCCCATCGATCAATCTGACAAACAAACTCTTGCGATGCTAGAAGTAATCGCGAAACATTCTCCAAAAGGAGTAATTTTCGGAAATCTGCAAAGCGATAAAAAAGACAAAGCGTTTGTCCAAAAAGAAGTCTCACAATTCCCGGATGGTAGGTTTAGTGGAAAACCGACGTATAACAGATCCAATGAACTTATCCGCCTCGCTTATAAAAAATACAAAAAACGATTCATTATCATCGGGTTGGGTGGTATCTTCTCCGCGGAAGATGCGTACGAAAAGATACAATCAGGAGCAAATCTCGTACAATTAATTACCGGAATGATCTTTCAGGGACCGGGACTTATGGCAGAAATGAATATACAATTGAACGAATATCTCAAACGTGACGGATATTCCTCAATCGCCCAGGCAGTCGGTACAAAAAAACAATAGCTGTGTTATAATCTCATCAATGAAGAAAAAGTCTGACGAAAAAAAAGGAACACCTCTTAAACTGAATACTGGTGCGAAACTCAACTGGCTCAGAGCAGCAGTTCTCGGTGCGAATGATGGTATCGTCTCTATAGCCGGCCTTGTCATGGGTGTCGCCGGAGCGACAAGTGATACATACATCATCCTCACCTCAGGGATCGCCGGAGTCATAGCCGGAGCTATATCCATGGCGGCTGGAGAATATGTCTCAGTCAGCAGCTCTCGTGACACTGAACGCGCACTACTGAAAAAAGAACGATATAACCTCGAAAATTTCCCGGAAGAAGAATTGGAAGAGCTCGCAATGATTTACGAAGAAAAAGGGATGTCAAAACGCACAGCAATGCAGGCAGCAAAAGAACTTACCGCAAAAGATCCTTATGCAGCACATTTTGACGCGGAACTGGGTATTGATCCGCACAATCTCACAAGTCCGTGGCATGCAGCTTTTGCCTCAGCAGCAGCTTTCTTGGCAGGCGCGATCATCCCCATCATCGCAATCATCCTCCCACCAATTGAGATGCGAATAACAGTCGCGGTCATTTCCGTCATTATCGCCCTCGCGCTTACCGGTACAATCAGTGCAAAGATCGGTGGCGCAAGTGTCAGTAGAGCAATTTTCAGGGTAGTCGTCGGAGGTGTCCTTGCTATGGCGATTACATACGGCATCGGAAGACTCTTTAATGTAGAAGGAATCTAAGCAATCTACTGAGGATGATATCGATAAAATATTCTTTTCCCTATTTCAATTGTAATCATATACCCTATCACGATCATCACCAGTGACGATACAATATGTAATGGAAGCGGCTGAAACTGCAAGTACGCACCGAATCGTGTATACGGAATAATCCACCCTATCGCGACTACGACAACCGTCGAAAAGAATAAATATTTACTCGCGTTACTCTGCAAAAATGCCACGTGTCTCGTCCTGATAATAAGGATGATGAGCGTTTGTGTCGCTATAGACTCCATAAACCATCCCGTCTGAAATCCACCTGCTGATAATTTATATACAGAATACAAAACATAAAATGTAAGGAAATCAAAAAACGAACTGATCGGTCCGAATGTAAACATAAAATTTTTTATAAATTGCATATCCCATCTCTTGGGTTTTTGTAAATACTCTTTATCCACATTATCCGTAGGGATAGAAATCTGTGACAGATCATACAGTAAATTATTGAGTAAAATCTGAATCGGAAGCATGGGAAGAAACGGCAGGAAAAGTACGGCTCCGAGGACACTAAACATATTACCAAAACTCGAACTAATACCCATCATGATATATTTCATCGTATTCCCGAATGTCTTGCGTCCTTCTAGAACGCCGTCCCGAAGCTGTCCCAAACTTTTGTGCGTCAAAATCATATCTGCAGATTCTTTGGCAACATCAACTGCATTATTGACCGAAATACCCACATCCGCTGTCTTGAGCGCGGGGGCATCATTAATACCATCTCCCATATACCCGATCACATATCCTCCCGATTTCAATGCCTGCAATACTTTATTTTTTACGACAGGTGAACACCTCGCAAAAATAGTTGTCTTTGCTGCAATCACTCGAAGTGAATCAAGGGTCATTTTTTCAATGTCTTTCCCCAACAGAACTCCTTTGATCGGCAATCCAACTTCTCTACATATTTTTTGTGTCACCAACT
Organism: uncultured Gammaproteobacteria bacterium; assembly: GCA_964562445.1. Taxonomy (GTDB): domain Bacteria; phylum Patescibacteriota; class Microgenomatia; order Levybacterales; family UBA12049; genus JACDET01. Next base: position 10,382 of record CAZLSZ010000003.1, on the reverse strand, counting down.
CATTGTCACCGGTAATAATTTTTGTCTCAATTCCCATAGATTCCAGATCTGCTAAGACACTTTTAACGTCCGCTTTTGCAGGATCAAGAAACGCGATAAAACCGATAAACCGCATACCAGATTCATCATGTTTGGAATACGTTTTTTTCTTCTCAGACATCTCCTTTATCGCAACTCCTAATACACGAAAACCGTCTCTACTGAGCGAGCGGTATAATTCCAACATTTCTTTATGGATAAATCCGGAGATCTTTTTTTCTTCATCTTTCTTCTGATAATGATCACATATCGGAAGAATTTCTTCAGGCGCACCCTTGGTGATAAGAAATCGTTTATGGTGACTATCCACAATCACACTCATCCTTTTTCTCTCAAAATCAAACGGGATCTCATCTACCTTTTTATAGAGATGAATATCTTCTCTTTTAAAACGTATTACCGCCTCGTCCATCGGATTTTTAATCCCCGTCTGATAATAACTATTGAGGTAGGAATAGAGCAGTACATTCTCAGAATGTGCGCCAGTTACATCCATATATTTCACAAGCTCAATTTTATCCTGTGTCAGGGTCCCTGTTTTATCAGTACAAAGTAGATTCATTTCTCCAAAGTCCGGTATGGCAGCTAATTTTTTGACAATGACACCTTTTTTCGCCATGGTTAATGAGCCCTTGGCCATGGTGATAGACATAATCATCGGAAGCAGCTCAGGCGTCAGACCTACAGCAACAGCGATAGAAAAAGTAAATGCCTCCAACAACTGTGTATGCTTAAAAAAGATGGTAAAAAGAAAGATGAAAAGGACAAAGAACATTGTGATCCGCATAATCATCAAACTGAAATTTTTGACACCAATCGTAAATTCACTTTGTACAGGAGTCTCGGCAAGTTTTTCGGCGATTTTTCCGAACTCTGTATTTGCCCCTGTCTGTACAACTACCGCTATCGCTGAACCTGTAATCACACTACTTCCCGAAAAAACACTATTTGTAATATCGGTCACAGATTCATGTTTTGTGTGGAGCACAGATGATGTTTTTTCAACAGGGAATGATTCTCCTGTGAGCGATGACTGATTGACAAAGAAGTCTTTCGCTTCCAAAATTCTTGCATCTGCGGGAATAATATCTCCCGCGTTCAAGAAAATAATATCTCCCACACTGACATTCTTTATTTTAATTTCCTGTTGTTTCCCTTCTCGGATGACAGTCGTATCCGTTGCTATTTTCTCACGCAGTTTTTTCGCGGCATTGCTGGCATTAAATTCCTGAAAAAAATTCAATGTCGTACTGAATAAAATAATAATAAATATAATAGCCGCGTTAACTGTTTCACCCAGCACATACGAGATGATAGCGGCGAATAATAAAATAAGAACAAGCGGATCTTTAAAATTGAGGAGATATTCAATTATCCAATGATTTTTCTTTTCCTGAGCAATAACATTGTAACCATACTTTTTAATCCTTTTGGAAGCTTCCGACTCACCGAGCCCCTTTTCTGTTACGTCCAATTCCTTCAGAACATCGTCAGCATTCTTCGACGCGTAATATCCCAGCGTTTTATCACTCACTTCCATTCTTTAAGCGTAACACATACCTATGCATGAGTAAAAGAGGAAATTAATTTTGTTTTTTGGTATTGGTCTGCAAATCTCCCTCAGTCATTGCCAAAAGAGATCCAAGTTCTTTCAACAATAATTTCGCGTGTTCCCTACTCATCCCTATCCGAGAAACAATTCTGATTTGATTTGTCGTATCCACTGTTTGTCCGAAACCTAAAACCACACCCATTTTATTTGTCGTCAAACGGACATTATCTGTATAAAGGACAGGTGTTGTATCAAGATTCATTGCCAGCCCAATTTCTTTTTTATCTTTGTCTTTTTCAACCATATCACAATCACCCCCTCACATCCCTGCTGCATTGAGTATCTCCTTATCACTAAGTTTCCGTATAGGGTTCTTCAATGAAGGATTTATCTTATCAAGAATCGCATTGGCAAGCAATCCGTTCACAACTGTCCCATAATGAACGCCGTCACTCAGATAAAAATTATGCGGAGTATTATTTAAAATTAAACGATCAAGCACAACATTCCCCACAATGACTTTACCATTATCATTTTTTGGCAGATTATAATATAAATCATTCGGATCCAAAACAGCTAAATTCTCCGTTTCCGCAAGCTTTTGTATTTCATCATTGGTGGTTTTAATCATTGCTGTCACCTGTGACCTTTGATCCGGGAAAGGAAAAATTATTTGCATACCGGGATGATTACCCCAATCAGGAATTTTAATTAATAATATCCGTACTTCTCCCGCATCTTTTATGGTATATACCGCAGTTTTGATATCAGCTACGATATGATTAATCTTTCTTTTTTTTGCTGCATCAGAAAGCTCTCCATGATATATTTTCTCATAGCCGTCAGGGGTAAATACAGGAGCAAAGTCTATCGCTCCTATATACATAATGACAACGTTTACTTTTCCTTCTTTAACTTTCTGTGCTATATCCACATGCGAATCCGCTTCGATTAAACTTGCGACAGTCGCTCCTGTCCGACCCCAATTATATTCATATCCTGTTCTTCTCGGCTCTCCCCAACTTCCCCATTTACCGAAATTAACATTGCGTTTTTGAGCAAGAATCTCAACCCAATTCTTTGTAGAAGTCGGATAATTATCTCCCCTATTATCATCCGCCCGGTATTCATCAGACTGACTATCACCGAAAACCGCAACACCCCGCAGACTTACAGGATTGGGTGTGATAGTGGGTACAAGCGGTTCTAATCTATCAATCACTTCCTGTGGGTTTTTAAGAGTAAAATAACTGAGGCTCAATGAGAGGATAAAGACAACAAAGAGGATACACAATACAATATACTTAATAATTTTATAGTAAATACTTTTTTTTATTGCTTTTATTGTCATAGGGATCCATTTATTGTAGCAGATACTATTGTTTTGCTACAATAAACGGATGGCGACAAAACAGTCAACAATTGATTATTTGCTGGACCAACTACATGACGCGCGCACATCGATTCGGACGAGAAAAATGTTCGGAGAATATGCGCTCTACTTCAACGAAAAAGTTGTAGCATTTATATGTGATGATCAGTTATTTGTTAAGCGAACGGAAGAAGGAAAACAATTTATCGGTAATGTCGTAGAAGCACCACCATATCCATCAGCAAAACTCTACTATCTTATTTCGCAGGATTATTGGGAAGATGCGTCATGGGTATTGGAACTGCTTACGATTACGGCAAGCGTATTACCGCTTCCGAAACAAAAAACGAAAAAAAGAAATAATGAATAAAGTACACATATCCCGAAAATCATGGATCGATATAGCCCGCGGAATCGGTATTCTTCTGGTAATGTATGGTCATGTGCTCGGTTCTGATCAAACAAGATTTTTTATCTATTCATTTCATCTTCCCCTTTTTTTCTTTTTATCAGGAATGGTATTCAAAGAAAAACATACGGAATCTTTTTTACATTTCATTATAAAAAATATCAAACAAATTCTTATCCCGTATTTCTTTTTTGCTGCAGTAACATATGTATATTGGCTTTTCGTTTTGGAACCCGCTAAACAGCATGACATTTTTGCGGAAATACATGGAATAATAATCGCGAATGGAGATTTCCCACATCTGGAATTTAATGCACCGCTTTGGTTCTTACCCTGTTTTTTTGTTACAAAACTACTGTACGGGATAGTACTACGAGTAGCAAAAAGAATGGAATGGCGATACGCTCTGCTGGCGATTTTCGGCATCATCGGATATCTGTCTACACTATATCCGCAACATAAAACACTACCAATGAGTATGGAAATCGCATTGACAACTACGGTATTTTTCGGGCTTGGTCATCTCATGATACAACATAATATAAGTAGAATAATTATGCAATACAGACCGCTTCTCATATCCATAATCACACTATTCCTAACATACCTTTTTGCATTTATAAACTTTACACAATCAGGACATCAGATAGATACCCGTATTAATCAATTTAATAATATTTTTCTTTTTTACATAGGTGCGATAGCAGGAATAACTTCCGTAATCTCATTAAGCTATGCTATAAGAACAAACACAATAATTGAATATATTGGAAAAAAAACCATGATCCTTTTCGCATTGCACTACCCTATTTATCTGACAATCATCAAGATAATTGACCCGTATTGGTGGGCACATGATGCAACGGTTAAATTAATTTTCCCCATTCTCTTTACAGTAATTGCATTAGGTATTATTCTCTTTGTTGACATATTTATTTATGCTTCCATCATGCGTTCACTGACAAAGCAAAAAAATAACTTAATTTCGTAAAACTATCTACTAAAATACAATTGTATATTTTCTCTATATATATGTATATTTTATTGAGCTATTTCGATATATATAATATATCTTGACTGATCAGCAAAAAACAAGTAACATAAGAAAATCATGACGAAACAAACAACAGATGTCTGTCCGAAATGTGGTAGTCCTCTCGGAGAAATAACGGAAACAAAAACAGGTAAAAGATTACAACGCTGTTCAAAAGGTTCATGGGATCCTGACGCAAAGAAAAACGTCGGTTGCGAGTATGTAAAATGGCTTGAAGTGCAACCGAAAGAGTTGGACGAAGAATGTCCGAAATGCGGAGCAAAATTAATTCTCGCAACTACAAGATTTGGGAAGAAGATGAAAAAATGTTCTACCGGCATGTGGGATGCAGCGACAAAAAAAGTCGTCGGCTGTGATTATGTAGAATGGGTCAACGGCACGACAGAACCTCTGGATGAAGAATGTCCTGAATGCGGGAAAAAACTCGTGCTTTTTACCACGAACGCCGGCAAAAAAATGAAAAAGTGCTCTACCGCAGGGTGGGATAGTAAAACAAAAAAGGCGACAGGATGCACGTATATATATTGGCTTAAATATAATGAATATCCTCAAAAAGAAGATCACGGTGGAGAAGAATTTTTACCTCCTGAGCCTGAAGACTAACGTTATTTATTGAAATACGTATACACCCTTTTTGAAATATCCGCAATTCGTTCTTCTGCCGCCTCCGGATTTGCGCTTTCAGTAAGGACAATAAGAATATAATCTCCTTTCGGCGTATACACAATTCCAGCATCATGCGAAACAAACCCCAATTCACCTGTTTTATGTGCGATGACAACACCTTCAGGGAGATATCGGGGAATTTTATTATTTAATCGCTGCTCTTTTAAAAGATTAATCATTTTATCATTGTATGTAGGACTCACTATCTTCTCATGATATAGCGCGTCAAAAAAAGAAAGCATATCATACGCTGAAGTCATGGGTGGGCTACCGATTTTTGAATCTACATACTGATGTGTCTGTATGTATTCAGAAATATTTTTCAATCCGACTTTTTGCGCGAGCAGTAATGCAGCATAGTTATGAGAAATGGTAATCATTTGTTTTAATGCCTGATTAACAGTTAATGTTATATCTCCCTTCGTCAATTCTGCAGAATCGGAGGCAATATCAAAATATGCGTTTAATGCTGCAATGTCCTGTGATAATACTTGATTTTCTTTGAGTTTGCCATTTTGCAATTGATTACATGCCTCTACCATCACCCATAATTTATACAAACTTCCTGACTGATATCTCTCATGTTCATTAAATACATATTGTTCGTCTGTGGAAAGATTTTTTATAGCAACACTATATTTCCCTTTCGTATCTTTCAATGCTGACTGCACAATCATTCCCAATTCAGTCGAATTTTTTGTTTCAAGTGTTTCCTGGGTGACCACATCTGTTTTTGCTGCAAGTGTTTCGGAACGGTTATCTGTTTCTGTTTTTGTACCGAATTGAGAGTACAGATATGGGATCAGAGTCGAAATAAGAAGTATAAGAAGTGGAATTTTTATCCCAATATGTTTTTTTTCTCGCCTTCGGGATAATGGACGCTGTCTTTGGGATTGGGCTTGTGATGAGAAATCATAATACCGCATCATAGCTTATTTATCATCTCACAAAGTATCGTATTTTTCATTAAGAATATTTCTTGTTATTTCGGGATCCGTTTCGTCATTCCCGCTTTCGCGGGAATGACGATGGTTGAATATTATACGATATTATTGAATCTACCATATAGCTCAGCATGACAGTATGCTTTCAAAATATAAATTCCTAACTACTCAAATATATTTCTCGGAAGATCCTCAATTGGGGTTTCAATCATATACTGCCAATTTTTATCATCTATTTCTTTTTCTGTACCGGGTACATTGATGCGATTTTCTGACAAAAGCCAATCTTGTATAGGGATAATAATAGTATTCGCACTCGAATGAATTACTTTAGAACGAAGACGTTCTGCCATATCATTTATAGAATGTTTATCTGAAATTTGCATATAATGACATAAAGCATTCCTCTGTTTGGCATCCAATAAATGTAAATAACTCACTATTGTCTCAGTGTCATGTGTTGTCGAATAAATAATAGAACGCGCCGGATACTCAGAGATATTTGCATAATAAGGGTTTATACAATCACGTAATTCATCATAGGCATATCTGAATATCCGTATACCAGGGATAGTACGAGATGCCATATACTCACGAAGTTGTTGGACGTGTTTTCCGCTGTCTTCGGCAAAAACACGGATCTCTTTTTCATGCGCATAATCGATAAGAGATCCGAAAAATGATTCACCGGGACCGGTTCTTTCTTCATCATTTTTCGGATCTCTCGGGTCTTTTGCTGCATATTCAAAAAAACCAGCAGCATAATCAAATCGTATAATATCGAACAAAAAAGATGTGTACTCAATTCGTTTTTTCCAGAATGTTATAGTCGCTTGTATATCTTTATAGGTATACAATGGATGCCCCCAAACTTGTCTCCCAAAATGAGAAAATTTTTTAGTAACTGCCCCTGAGACATGCGTCATTTCTCCCCGATCATTTATTTCAAAAAAAGACTTATGTCTCCATACCAAAGGACTATTGAGGGATAAATAAAACGGAACATCGCCAATTAATAATACATCTAATTCGTTTGCTTTTTGATGCAGCTGTTGATAGGATTCATGCAATTGCCATTGTTGAGTGATATAAAATGCAATTTCTTTTTGTAACTTTTCTTCCCATTCTTTAATTGCGTTTTCATTACACATTTTGATATCCGTTTCCCATTCTCTCCAATCATCTGTCCCAAACGCATCACGAAGCGCGCAAAAAAGCGCATAATCTTTTATCCAAAAATCGTGTTTCGCAATGAATTCATCCAACTGATACGGTGATGGGTTCGTTTTTTTATATGCAGCTGAAAGAAATTTCGGATCAAGACCTATGCCGTATCCTTTATACGGTGACGGGACATGTTTTGTTTTTGATCCCTTTTCAATTTGTGTTTCGTTGAGAGGAAGCATCTGCCACGCGTGCTGTCGTGTCTGATGTAACCAATCCAAAAAAATTATTCCCGACTCAAAAGTTCCATAATCATCTTTTTCTTGTACGGAGCTTCTGAGGGAAAAGACCGGGGCAAATGTACCTATTATTTTATCTTTTCCAAAAACCATACTCACTAGTATAGCAGAGAAAGGCATTTTATGCGGTTCGTATTGTTATGTTACTCAAGCTTGCAATGTAATACCTAAGATTTGTACAGAAGAAGAAGATTTTTGTGTATCGTTTTTTTGCTTAAGATATTTCTCTTTACACTCCTTTTTACAAAAAGCGAAACCTGTCTCCGGGTCAAGACAATCCTTACAGCAAATATAGTGATAGTGACAAAAATTGTATTCACAATTTACATATGTGTCACTCGACTTTCCGCAATGCATACATTTCCCTACCACCTCATGTTCGGGAGAATCAGTGTTGTATCCCAGTGTCATCCGTTTATCAAAAACATATAACTTTCCCTTGAAATATTTATTTGGATACTTTTCCATAAATGTTTGGATACCATCATAGAGTTGGTAAACGTCTTTAAAACCATGCTTCATGAGAAATCCTGATGCCTTCTCGCAGCGAATTCCCCCTGTACAGACAGTAACAACTGGTTTATTTTTGAGATGTTTTATTTTGGGAAGTACATCTGGCAGATCATAAAAATTATGAATCCCTGAAGGAATAAAATTTTCAAAATAACCGGACTCATATTCATAATCGTTGCGCATATCGACCAGATAGAATTCTTTCTTATCCTCATACCAGCGGTATAATTCATCCGCCGTAAGATATTTCCCGGTCAATTTATTTGGATCAATATCCTGCAGATGTGCTGTCACGAGTTCAGGTCGGACTTTGACAGATAACTTGGGAAACGCTTCACCTGTTCCTATACTTTTTTTGTAATGAATACCTTTAAAATAAGCCGTCTTCTCCATCGCTTTGATATACTTTTCAGTATTAGCGACAGGCCCTTCTACTGTTCCGTTAATTCCTTCCGTTGCAACAATAATACGTCCTTTTAATCCGAGCTTTTGACATATTTCCCGCTGTTCATCACGGACTTTTTCGGGATCATCAATGTGGATATATTTGTAATATAACAATACCTGAAACTCTTCGTTCATAAAGGGAATTATAAAGGAGAAAGATGAGGATTGTGTGAGAAAAAAATTATTGGCGAGGCTTATATCCTAACTCTTTGAAACTTGGTAATGCAGTTGGGCTAGACAAATTGCCAGCTGCTTGCTTTTTTTCAATTTTTACATTATATCCAGGGCCATCTGTTCTATGATTTAATACAACACCTATTCGTGCTGTACTTCTATCACTATTTGAAGAAAAATTCAAACCAATATTGTTGATTCCAAACGTTGTAGTATCTCTTCCTGTCGCTTGATGATGTGCTTCGCCATCACCCAATGTAATAGCAGCACCTTTGCCGACTACACTCCCATCCAGACCAATAGTACTTCCCGTCAACCCTGCACCCGTTGCTACACCCGCAGCAACAGCAAGACCTGTCAATGTCCGTCCGTGCCTTATATGATGTATTGGATTTAACTCTTTTAAACTTGCCATAAAAATGAATTATAATCCCTTTCTTTTATATTGCAACAAGGAAAATTATTATGGGGTAATTAAGCCTCGTCAAACTAAAGACTACTCATCTTTAAAAACTCACCGATATATTTTATGAGGAGCTTCTCGTACTCTTTTTCTTCTACTTCCTCCGGCAGATAGGACAGGAATGTTTTGAAAAACGCATATTTTTCTGCCTGTTTTTTATCGATACCTGTCAGGAATTTTTCGACTGCTTTTTCTACTTTTCTATCCGTATCAAAGATGTTATGTCTGCTCAGGGATGCTTCTGCAAATGCCGCACTTATTAATCCACCCGCATCTTCCCATCGCTTCATCAACATATCTTCAGAGTTACTCGGCTCTTTCACCCAATGCAAAAAGAAATCATTAAAATGAAGTTGTTTTTTCCCTGACGCAAGTACTTTAAAAGTGATATCATCCGCATAGATATTCATAAGATGATTAAGCATATCCTGAATAATCGTTTCCTGATACGGATACATCACCTTCCCATATACAGCCCACCCTACAATAGTATTTATTCGAGATTGATTATGTGATGGATGATGTGTCTCGATACGGTAAATATGACTAAACTCATGAATAAGTAAATTAACCGCGGATTTATCTTTAACTGCTTTTTCAGACACGACGATAACGGATTTCCCATCCTTTACCGTCGCATATCCCATCTGATCAAGTAACGGATCAATCACGAGCGTGATATCCTGCGTGATTTTGTATCCTGCATGATGCATATGACTGAGGGCATGATTTTTTATTTCTTCAAGAGTTTGCTCTGACATACAACGTAAACGTATGGTTATGGGCGGATTTCAAAGATGACAGGTTCTTCAGGCGTATAATCCGTATACCGAAACCAGATGGGCATTATTTTAAGATAGATCTGATTCGGATCCGATTCGTATTGCTTTGCGCCGGGAATTTTTGCAAAAAATTTTTCTTTATCCTGCTGAATCTCATCTCCGATAATTATTGAAACGACTCCTTCAAACTGCACGGAGATATCATCCGTACTGACGACTCCCGCGACACGGGAATTATTTTGGATATTCTGGACTTTACGACTTGTTGATTCAGTACCGAATATTATCTCCAGATTTTCCTTTGCGTAAAATCCGACGAGAGCAGCTTCGGGAATGTCGTTTGAAGTGGTAGCAAGTACCATGTGTTTTTGTGCCGCGAGAAAATCCGTAAGTACTTTCTTCTGATCCATAGGCGTATTATACCACTTCCCTGTCCTCCTCGGCTATAATTGTATGCGTCACATACTTTTTGGAATCTTGGTTTCAATGAACCTCATCGGTGAC
>CAZLSZ010000002.1:72125-104273 GCA_964562445.1 uncultured Gammaproteobacteria bacterium | reverse complement strand
GCTTCAATGCACTCACCAGCAGCAAGTATTTCTGCGGATCAGTCTCAGCAAGCGTTACCAAGTCAATATGCATCACTTCTTCTACATCCAATTTCACTCGTTTCAACGCGACTGCGCCTACCTTTTTCCACGCGTCGTCTTCAAGCCGCTTGAGTGCCTTCTGAAGCACATATGCCTTTTTTACCTCAGCCACATATCCTAGCCAGTACGTCAGATATTCAGGACTGCTGAGGCCCCGTATCCATCGATCTTCCCGATTATACTGCCTCTTGATCTCCACGCAATTCTTTTCATCAATAATATCATTATTTTCATAATCATCAGCCTCCTCAAGCAATTTTTGAGAAGAAAGAGATGCCTGCTTGGGATCTTCAATCGTCAAACCGAAAATTTGTGAAAGGAGGTAAATGCGCTTCATATGATGCCGAGCGCTCAAAAAACCGATCCGCTGTCCTTTGATGAGAAGATGCGGATACAAATTGAGGCTATACGCAAAATTCTCCAAGGTATTGGTGGACGCATCCTCAATCTTTATGACTAATTCGATCTTTTTCCCATATTTTTTCTCATACAGCATACCGTATGAACTGACAATGATTTCCTTCATAAGTTCAGCCTCAGTCGGCCATGTCTTCAGCCGTCTTTGGGACATTATCCTTTTGGTAGTCTTACTCATGGTCGCGCCTCCCGAAAGGATAACTTCTTTGGTAAGCCCTTTATAAAGAGCGAGTCCTGCTGCAAGCGCGTTTTGTCGTCCCATACGCTTGAGCGCATACCAGCCTTTATGTTGCCATTCATTGATCAGCGCATCCTTTTTGCGTTTTTTCTGCGCGGGAGTAAAATCAGCGAGTGAATCAATTTTACGAATCTGCTGGAGATTTGCAGCATTTTCCATCAGCCAGAAATCAGGTTCTTTATACTTCAATCTATCACTCTTATATAAATCAAGTTTGCGATATTGCGCGGGAGTAAGCTGCTCGGGGAGTAATATGGGTTTGATTGGTCCCTGACCGAACACAATCACCGTATCAAAAGGCAGTTTTTTCTCTTTATTTTGGAACGATTCATCTTCCTCCGGCAATTTTGCCGGTTGGGCAATTGGCATACATAAATCCTTTCTATATATATGTTTACCAACTCATGAGAGCCAAGTCAAGCTCTGCAGCAATACTCTTACAGAGAGTATACAATAAATAGACTCGCATCATTACACATTCTTACATTATGTAAAATTTCATATAACCTTACTGTAGAGGAAAAAAATCTTTTCATGCTTATAATTCATTTATTGTACTTATAGACAAAAAGCACAGAAAAAGTACCCCCAGTGAGATATAAAACAATAAATTAACTCATTTTCCTCTATCAAAAAACATCTGTATAACATTTTGTATCCGCATGTTTTGAGCAAGCTGAAATAGATTGATATTTCAACCTAAACTGCATATCCGCGAAATATGCAATATTTTTTTATCCGTAACATCGATGAGATACGTCTTGTTTGAGTTGATTTTATATTCAAGCTGAACAGTTAACAAAATACAAAAAATCATAACTGATAAAATTTTTATTTTTTCGGGAATTATCAAAATCTGGACCTTAGGGATTTTTCTCACAATTAAAGTTTTTTATCGGACTTTTATAAAAAAATTTTCCATTAAAAACCGGATTGTGACAATTGATAAAAAAAATTTTATTTTCCTATTTAATATACTTTTCACGGAGATCAATCGTCATTTCATTAGCAGACTTCCCTCTTTTGGTGTTATTCCTGACAATCCTCACACTCCGTGAGAATTGTCAGATTGGTCTGCTGTGAAAAGTCTTAATATATCACCTACCGGTGACAAAAAATACTGTGGATAACCAATTTACGTAAAAATGAAATAGAGTGAGTGTCATTGCGAGAAATCCGCCAGCTGGCGGATGACCTGCCTGCTCGCCATGCAGATGATTTGATATGAGCAATGCTCCTCCCCATGATTATAAATAAAAAAACAAGCTATGAGGATGATAAAATGTATGGATAGATAAAAATAGGTGGCTTGTGGGACATTGTACGACCTTGATCCTTTTTTGAGGCTAACAAGAAGAAACTATATACATCAATATATCAACTAATGGGTATAAATAGATCAATTATTTTCCCGTCTGTCAAACACCCAGCGGAAGAAGGATTCGATGGGCAATTTCTTCTGAATGATCTGTCTCTTGCCCAATGCCTCTTCATATTCTTTCTCAAATTTTTCCGCAATCTTCATCCAGCTGAACTTCTCAAGCGCTGTCTTATACGCCTGATTCCCCAGACGAACTCGTTTTTTGTCAGATCGCAGCAGCATATTTACTTGTTGGGCAATTTCTGTAGAATTTCTTGCCGGGATAAGAAGACCATTTACATTATCTCGAATTATTGATTTGATACCGCCCTTGTTGGTGGCCACGACAGGAGTATGCGCTGCCATAGCCTCAATAATTGTTAATCCGAAAGGCTCATCCCATGTGCTGGGAGAGACATAGACATCCGCGCGCTCATAAAATGCGTGATAAATAGGCTCTTTGTTGTTGATATAACCGGTCATAATGACATTGGTCAGATTCCGTTTTTTGATTTCAGCCTTGAGAGCTTCGCGTTCTGGCCCGTCACCCACGATAACTACCGTTCCGTCAATTTTTTTGGCAGCTTTTACCAAATACATAACTCCTTTATGTTTGGTCAAACGACCCGTAAACAGTACCATTTTTTTATCATGCAGATTGTATTGCTTGTTTATCTTCGCGATTTGATCGGCATCTCTTTTGTAATTGGTCAGATTCACACCGCCCACAATTGTCGAAATTTTTCTTTTTAATCGTTCGCCAAACATCCGGATATACATATGTTTGGTGAAATCGCTGCACGCAGTGATAGATTTTGACTGAATATTAGCCTCATTCAACAGCCCCGTGAACCTGCGATCCGTATCGAAATAATTTAAATCGCTTCCGTGTGTGGTGATAATATACTTGGTGCCATAAAATGATTTCATCAAACGAGCGATATGCGGGAGAAAAACAGTATGAAAAGCATGAATGACATCAGGTTTAAAATCATTGACTGCCTGAATTGTCGACCATAAGTAGGTTGTGTAAATTTCTCCGATTTCCTTCCCATCCATATCTTTAAACTTTTTGGCCTCAGGCCACTCGGGATGTCCGACAAAAACGCCATCCTGCGGAGCTTTCACTGCATAATGTTTCACACCGGGGAATTTCCTCTTATCCGGAGAAAGGATCGCAATCTCATGCTTATCAGATAATTGCGCCGTTAATTCCCGTAGAAAGACGGCACTGCCATTACCATAAAGCGGGAACATGTAAAGGTATAAAATTCTCATATTGCTCAGTTCTGTAAGTAGGATTTTATTATCCGAAAAGCATGTAAATTTTCTCTCAAAGATTCCGTAAGTGTCAAGTAAGAGAGATTTTCTTTTTTATCACTAAATACAGGAAATGAATTATAGCAAATTGTCGCCGAATACGCCATGGCTGAACAATAAGACGAAAAAGCCATTCCAAACCTGCTTTCCGCATCAAAAGCGGTGCTCGGGGAATCTTTTTGCTATAGTAATCAAACGCGCCGCCCACACCTATGGCGGCGCGTACATTAATCTTTGAAAGATTTGCCGAGATCCACTTTTCCTGCTTCGGGACCCCATAGGCGACAAAGAGCATATCGATATTTTCACGAGGCTGTTTCCATTCCGATCCGGCAAAAATAACCTTGATATGAGGGTACCTCTGCTGTAAGCACTCAGCAGTAAGCTCTGCTACTCTACCTCGACCCCCAAAAAAGCCCATGGACATGGGCTTTTTTTCTGTGAAAAGTCGGGATGTTGAAGCTACCCGGCATACGGCATCGATAAAATCAGTACCGGTAAGCCGATCAGACAGTCGTACCCCCAGTATTTTGGCGGCGATACCGAGTCCTACCCCGTCATTCAAGGCTAAATCAGCCTCATTAAGGAGTTTTTTGAAGGTCGGATGATGATGGGCATATACGAGCATTTCAGGGTTTGGGGTGACAATCATAAGCTTCCGCTTTCCCTCTGCTATCTGCTGCAGTAAATACTCCAGGATCTTTTTGGGTTTCTCAGCAGTAATGCCCACCTCTAATATTTTTGTTTTCCTTAACATTTTTCACAAATTACTATAGATCTAATTTTACTGATTTAGTATAAGATAAATTTAATATATTGATCATATTTCATATTCAAATATTTTACGCTTTTCACGCTCTCTTTTCGCTAATTAACAATAATTTATGTAAAGAAAATGTGCTTTTTATTATAACATTCACCTTTTTCGTGAAAAGTGTCAATATCCAATGTCATCCTGAACTCCTTCGGCAAGTATTTGGCATGATCACACTAAAACTCAGAGTCTGGATCTATCGAAGACTCGTCCAGAATCGACACAATACAGTAACGTCATTCTGGCTTGTCCAGAATCTGATTCTGGAGTCCTCGCTGTGCTCGTCCCCAGAATGACGACCATATTCCTTCTAACCTAAACAGCCTACTCAGATAAACTCATTTTGTTTTTAGTCTCAGTACTTTGTTATGTGAGATTGCCACTCCGCCAGCTGGCGGATCGCAATGACCCCTTCGGCAAGCTCAGGGTAGGTACTCCAAATGACTACAGGTCTACTTCCTATTGATCGAGCGTTTATAGAGATCCAGATTTTCCATCGCCACCCCTGTCCCCTTAGCGACACACAAGAGAGCATCCTCTGCCACATGGCACGGGACACCTGTCATCGTTGTCATCAGCTTAGGAAAATTAGTAAGAAGAGACGTACCGCCCGACATAACGATCCCCTTATCTATAATATCAGCGGCAAGTTCCGGCGGGCACTGTTCCAAAACTTCTTTTACTCCCTGCACAATTTCCATAAGAGCCGGTCTGATGGCTTCATTTATCTGAAGCTCATCAAGTATGACTGTGCGCGGCAGACCGGTAATAGTATCTCTGCCGCGCACCTCCATCGATTTTGCTTCTTTCTTTTCCGGAGGCACTGCATTTCCGATAGTAATCTTGATCTGCTCCGCTGTCGTTTCACCGACAAGTAAATTAAACTTCTTTTTGATATATGACGCGATTGCTTCATCAATTTTAGTACCTGCAATTCTGACGGAACTATGCACTACCACTCCCCCAAGGGAGATAACTGCTGTTTCAGTGGAGCCTCCTCCGATATTGACGATCATATGACCCGCAGCCTGCGCGATAGGAATTTTGGCACCTATAGCAGCAGCAAGAGGCTCATCGATGAGATATGCTACTTTTGCGCCCGCGGACATTGTCGCGTCCAGCACAGCACGGCGTTCCACCTGCGTCACACCTGAGGGAATACAAATCATCACTTCTGGCTTGATAAAACGACTCTTGCCCGATACTTTATCAATAAAATACGAAAGCATTGCTTCGGTGATCGTGTAATCCGCTACTACACCTTCGCGCAGCGGCCTAAGAGCGGTGACATTTCCCGGCGTTCTTCCAAGCATTTCTTTGGCTTCGGTGCCGACGGCGACGACATGATTTTCTTCAGTCGTCACGGCTACAACAGTGGGCTCATTGAGGACTATCCCCTCACCCACTACATACACGAGGATATTTGCTGTTCCTAAATCAATGCCGATGCGTTTGGTTGTCGGTAGTTTAAACATGACTCAGATAAAAAGACCTTCTCCAAAAACCATATCACATATCATCTTATCTGTATCATTTCCAGAGAATTACTGTATATAAGATTATAACAATGCGGTTTGTAGTTGCAAGAGTTAATCCTTTTTCTTGTACTTTGCACCGGCAAAGGACGTTGTGTCATTCTGAGGACAAGCACTTCAATTGCATAATTCCTCCCTCATACCCCATTGTTGTATATAATAATATTCAGTATAATAATCCTACGATATGAAGAAACCTCATTTCTCAAAAGAGAGTATTCCGGATAGACATCCGCAGCATTCTACCCGAAGGCAGATTATAATATCCGCAATTGTCCTCGGTCTGCTTATCGCTATCACCTCACTTGTCATCATGTATGGAAAGGGCTACCGGCTCTTTTTTGACCAAGGAGAGCCAAAGGTATCAAAAACAGGATTACTTAACCTTACAAGCAAACCTACGGGCGCACAGGTGTATGTCAATGATCATCTTACGACAGCAACAAACGGCACAATCAATCTCACTCCCGGGAAGTATACCGTCAAAATTGCCAAGGATGGCTATAATGACTGGCAGAAAGATTTCGAAATTAAACGTGAAGTTGTCTCAAACGCAGACGCGACGCTCTATCCCAAAGCTCCTTCATTGCAAAGTATTTCGACTTTGGGTATCCGTTCGACAATAATTGATCCGGCAGGCACAAAGCTTGCCTTCAATATCGCCTCGGATTCCGCAAAAAAGAATGGCATTTATATCTTTGATATGACAGCCCGCAACTTTCCTGTGCTTGCAGGACAAAGCAGCGCTACGCAAATAGCCGATGATACGGTCTTTCCGCTTTCTCAGGCAAAACTCACATGGTCACCGGACGGCAAGCAAATACTCGCCCAAATAACAGCTGTGGAAGATGGCTCGACAAGCTACTACCTCCTCGAGACGACAAGGATGAACGAATCTCCACAGGATATTACGGCTATCTATACAGTGACATTGGATTTATGGAGAGAACAATTGGAAGCAAAAGAAGCCGCGCGGATAAAAACGCTCAAACCTGAACTGCAAAAGTTTATAAAATCAAATTTCCGCATTCTCTCATGGAGTGAGGATGACAACAAAGTCCTCTATCAGGCATCCAGATCCGCCGATATGCCGATCATCAAGAGACCGCGTCTTATCGGTAACAATGATCTCTACGAACAAAGAAGTCTTCAGGAAGGATCAGTTTATGTCTACAATATAAAAGAGGATTATAATACCCGTCTGATTGAATCAAACGACAGATACTGCGGACTCAATGAGACTGACTGCACATGTGACGATCCTATGAAGTGTACAAATCCATTCACATGGTTCTCAGATTCATCTCATTTACTCTATACGCACAACAAAGAAATTAAGATCGTTGAAGATGACGGTTCCAATATGACCACGATCTATGGCGGTCCGTTTATCGACAACTATGTCTTCCCGTGGCCGGACGGTTCGAAGATCGTAATGCTGACAAGCTTTAACAATGAAAAAGTCCCCCCGACCCTCTATTCGATTGGGTTGAAGTGAGAGAACCACGCCGTCATTCTGGGGACGAACGAAGTGAGGACTCCAGAATCAGATTCTGGACAAGCCAGAATGACGAGGATTAATCCGATCTACTCACAATGAGAGAACTACTATCACTCTTGCTCATCCGCGTTTTTCCTCTCTGCCACCACATACATCCGCTTCCAGGTCGTGCCTGGAGGCCAACAGGTCTGCAAAACCAATTGTTCTTTGCCGCTATGCTGCTGCGTCAGATAGCGGGTATCATCTGACTCAAGTATTTCCTTATTTGTTACGACATATACAAACTTGGTATTTTCAAAAAAGACGACAATCTCATCTTGGGGGGACAAGTGATTGAGTGTATAAAAAATCGCGTTATATCGTCCCGCGTCCCACCAATTAGCCGCGCTATGAGCAAATAAATAGATATTGCCGGCATGACCGGGAAAAACAGTTCCTCGTGCATGCGCGACTCCTTCTGAAAGTATCTGAGAAAATTCCTCAGGATTGTCGGGATTTACATTTGGAAACACTTTGGATGAAGCGCCTATTTTGGGTATCAAAATACTAAATAATGTGTCTTTTGGCATCAATATTTGTTCTTTATCCCCTGCAAGGATATCTGCAAAACTGATTGTCTGCTCATCCTGAGGTGCTCTCTGCTGTTCGTACGGAGAATCCGCAGAAGGGATGCCGGAGGCGATATCTTTCACGGTGAAGTTCACTCCTCTGACCTGAATGATGCGGTACTGCACTTCATATGAGATAACCGGCCCGAAAATAGTATAGACACCATAAAGGCTCAAAAGCACGAGGAAGTTCCCCAAACTCCGGAGTACAAGAAATCTAATCGCTTCCGCTCGTCGCATATCTTAATTATATACTTTTTGTATCCCCGAGAGGAATCGAACCTCCATCCGCGCGTTAGGACTGCGCTGTTCTATCCATTGAACTACAGGGACAGATTATAAACTATTGCCTTATTTATACCCATAATGGATTTAAAAATAGTCCCACCTTTTGATACTCTTACTCTGCACATACCATATTCCAGTTTACCTTTTTTCTTACCATGCATAGATATTATTATAACAAAAAATGAACTTATGGGACATTTCTCTGCACAGAGATAATTCTCTCTGCTATAATAACACTGATACTATTTCGGAGTGTAGTGAATCGGTATCACGCTACGTTCGGGACGTAGAGACACTGGGTTCAATTCCCAGCACTCCGACACATACTTGTCACTGGGGACGAGCGTAGCTCGGGTTCATGCTGTGTCAGATTCTGGACAAGCCAGAATGACAATATTATAATTATACTGTACGAGTTGTTGATCAAACTAGTATGACAGCACCCGTCCCGTCATTCTGGGGACGAGCGTAGCGAGAACTCCAGAATCCACTATATGAAACAAGGTTTTATCTACATAATGGCAAATAACAGACCCACCTTATACACAGGTGTTACAAGTAATCTCATACAACGTGTCTATCAACACAAACATAATCTGATAAAAGGATTTACTTCCCGATATGACCTTCATAAACTTGTTTATTACGAGATAGTAGATACGATTGAAAGTGCAATCTTCAGAGAAAAACAGATTAAGAATATGCGTAGAGAAGATAAGTTGGAAATGATTCAGAAAATGAACCCGAATTTTGATGATTTATATGGGCAGATTCTGGACAAGCCAGAATGACGATTGTTGTCATTCTGGGGACGAGCACAGCGAGGACTCCAGAATCAGATTCTGGAAAAGTCTTCGATAGACTCAAACTCTGAGCCTGCCGAATGAGCCAGAATGACAGAGTTGCATAGTGTCAGATTCTGGACAAGCCAGAATGACAGATAAACAATACCTTCATGCTTCATGCTTCATGCTTCATGCTTAATCCCCTTCTCCCACATATATCGTTGGGGTGGGGGTGATATCTCTTTCCATATCTACCCTGATATTTGCTCCTTCCACTGCTTTGGGGGGTATGGGCGCCGGCGCATCTGAGGAGTAAACCATCGAATTGTAAAACGGCAGCGTAATCAAAGCAAGCAGCACAAAAAGCCCTCCTTCAAGAGCAGGCCGAAATAAGAGATAATATTTTTTATCAATTTTATTCATATTGACATTGTCTTCGTGTTTTCTCATCGGGCTGTTAATCAGGCTGCACCAAAATCTTGCCGGACGGTTTATCCGGAGATACGAGCTGCTTTTTTGTAACTGATTTCTGATCCGGTTGAGCGCTCTCAGAAGCGATATACTGCAATTCTGCCTCAGCCAACACTCTCTTTATTGAGGGTCTATATAAATATGCTTTTTTCTGCTTGGGATACATGAGTACCTTATCTCCATTCTCTGCTTCCTTGAAAAATTCCTGATTATCCAACTTCGTTTTATCACTTACTGTGGCTACCGTGGGTACTTCACTCTGCGGCAATTTTATCTGCTTTGACGCGGTATTCATCATTTCTTTGTGCTGCGCAACTGCGGGATCCTCAACTTTCGCTGATTTTACTTCTTTTTTGGGGGGAGCGGATGGCATCTTTATCTTGTATGCTTCCCAATTAACCTGTGGTGCTGATATTTTCGGCAATGACGGCAAAGCAGGCATGTAGCGGGTAAAAATGACCAGATAGAGATACACACCCACGCATACGATAATCCCCAAAGAAACAATCGTAACTGTATCCAACTTTTTTATGGTACTTTTCACTTTATACATACATTAGCTATCAGAACTTCGCGCGATACTTCAACTCAATATCACCCATTCTGACGGTATTATTACTCAAGGCGGACATCTTAATTCGTATGATTGCTGTCTGTCCTGCAGTCACCCAATTGGCCAAACTGCCTGATGCCACATCTATCTGACGCCATGTATTGGCTGTTGTACTCACTAAACCGGAACCTGTATACACTGCCGTACCCGCTGCATTATTGATCGTGAGATCTATTTTGTTATTTGTATTGGTAATATTGGATGTACGGATAAAATAAGTTATTCCAGTAGTATCCCAGCCTGCAAAATCAGAAGGCAACGTAACTCGGAACGCGACAGAATAATCCTGCAAGCTCCCAATGGAGGAAGTCCACTCATAGTATGTGTTGTAAGGCGCTGCGGTATCAACATCAGAAGTCATAGAACCATTGATTGTCCCTGATCCCCATGCCGAAATGGCAGCTCCGGGGAACTCAGGACTGTACACAATGGTTTTATACAGTCGAGCTGTGCCGCCATAGGCTGTATTTAAGCCATTGGCAGGATCAATGGTCAATCCGTTACTGCCGCTGCTTCCGATAACTACCTGCCCTGAATTCTTAATTTCAAACTGCGCCGTACCGCTCTTTTTGGCGATGAACGTGCTTCCCGTACCTGCCTGATTTATATCAAGAGCACTCGCACTCGTAGTCCCACTGAGCCGCACGACAGGCTGTGTGCCGTTCTGTCCCGTGACATCAAGGGTAGCAGCCGGCGTCATTCCTATACCTACTCTCCCGCCTGTATCAAGCGTCATACGAGTCGTGCCGTTGGTCTCCAGCACTAAATTATAAGCGGTATTCGTTCCGAGAACTGCGGTTGCACCGAAATTATTTCCATTCTGTATGAATGCATTACTCATCTGGGTGGCAGTAGCAAAACTGGATGAATGTAATCCATCCAGCATATCTGCATTCAAATTCGTTACGGCAGTTGTAGAACTCACCGCAAACGGTGCTGTACCTGTGGCCTGCGTAGAAGTAAATGTAACGGCTTTGGCATTTCCATTGACATAAAGGAGTGATGATGCATCCGGTGGCGCACCAATACCGACTCTCCCGGCATTATTGATCGTCAACTTTGCATTCCCCGCTTGAGATACCAAGAACAAATCTCCACCGGTTGCAGCATTGTTGACGCTCAGCGATGGGGTTGATGTAGAGGCTGTATTGATCTGCACGTTTCCTACACCAGAACCATTGCCCAGAATCAAGTTATTCCCTCCCAATGCCATGGTAGTGGTTTCATCAAGTGATAATGCGGATGCGATTTTATCCAGATTGATACTGTCATCTTTCAATGTCAATGTCGCGTTTGGAGTAGTACCACCTACGGTAAAGTAGGTATTGAACGCAAGTGATGTCGCATCAGCTACTGTATTTGTCCCATCAGTCACACTTGATATACCTCCACCGCCTGTAGGGAGCGTGCCACACTGCAACGCGCCCGTGGTGACATCTGTATACAAGCGTTCACATCCTGCGGTATACTTCGCCCCACCTAGAGTTACATCGCCGTTCTTGGCGAGCGTAAATCGCGCGGTCCCATCTCCGTACAGCACAAATCCGTTTGTTTGCGTAGTATAGAAACCGAATTCATTATTCTTAAACCGTATAGAATTACTCCCTGTATTTGACCCGAAATTAATCTGTCCGCCATTGGTCACACCGCCGAGAGTTAATACCGCACCATCCTCGCCCAAATCAAGCTGACTTCGAGGGGAGCTAGTGCCGATACCCAGATTACCTCCACCGGCCGGATAAATATACACATTATTTGACCCATTGGAGATCTGCATCGCAGTCGTGCCGGAACTATTATTGATAAAGAAGTTATTGCTCGCACCGTTATTGCCCAAAGTCCACTGATCCGTACCATTATTGGCAAACCGGACAAAGGCATTGTTGGCAGCAGAGGTGTCAAGTCTGATCGTCGAATCCGTACCGGATGCTGTCTTGAACCATGCCAATGGGTTGGACGTCCCGTACACATCCAGCGGATATGCGGGGCTCGTCACTCCGACACCCACATTGCCGTTGAAAGAAGCGACACCGGTCGTCATGGTAGAAGGATCGACATTCACGCCCAATTTGGATGAACCACTGAGATAGACACTGTCACCTGCTGTTGCCGGGGAAAGATTGGTGCCACTTCGTGACCAGAGATTTGCAGACAATGGGACAGTGCTACACCCGATATTGCCGCCAGAGGTTGTCAGCGCAGTACAATTCGCCAGAGTAGACTTCGCCAATTGAATATTGGTATTGGTCGCACCGCCAAGCACTAGGGTGCCGGTTCCATTTGGCGCGACAGTCAGATTACCATTACTACTCGTAGTAACGGTGTATGTACCGCCATTCCCTACGGTAAGCGTACCACCCGAAGCCCCCATAGTAAGTGCAGTAGCAGCACCTGCAAAGTTAACAGTGGTTGCGGTTGCATTTATTAAACTAAAGGTAGTTGATCCTGTAAGCAAGCTTGTGGTAATTGAAGGACTTGTCCCAAAGACAGCTACACCCGTACCAGTTTCATCACTTAAGGCATTAAGCAGCGCTGCCGAATTCCCTGTGGTAACCAAATTTTTACTTGCATCAGTAAAGACAACTCGAGAGGCCGTAAGTCCAGGGATATTCACGCTGCCGGTGGCACTGATCGAGAAACGAGTGGTAGCACCGTTCATCGCGGTAAAGATATTTCCGGCTCCTGATTGTGTCACATTCAATGCAGACTGTGCGGTGGTCGTATTAATATTCACTGTCGGTGTAGATGTACCATTGCTGACCGCGAATTTTGCTGAAGCTGTCGCATTGGAACCGATCAGGAAATCATTTGCTGTATCCGCAGGTGCAATTGCACCGGTATTTACCTGCCAATAGTTCTCTGCTGTCGGAGCGCTGCCACATGCGACCACACCTGAACCATTGGTACTGAGGGAACTACAATTGGTTACACTGCCCAGAGTCAAACCACCCGTGGAGGTCAATGACGCAGCAGTAAACGCTCCTCCCGTGGTAAGAGCATTTGATCCGGATCGATACAGAGAAGTATCGCCATTGAAGTACACACCACCAGCCGCGGTAGTCGTATTGCCCCCGATATTGAGCACTCCCGTCCCCGCTGTCGCGCCGCCGATTCCGAGATTTTGATTCGCGTCCCAAGTATATGGATAGGATAACTCCGAGCCCCTGCCCTGATCACCCCAGCGCGAACTGAGCAAACGAATGGAGCTTAATTCAACTGGCTGAGCATTGGTTGAAATAATCGTCAAGCGAATATGTGGATCCCCGCCATATTCGTTAACAGAAAACCATACCGGCTCGGCTGTTGTCGTATTACCGCTTGAGCTATGTCTCGTAGTCCACGCACTGCCATCAGCTGAGGATTCAATAAGAATTGTCTTATTTGCAGCCGTCGATGTCCAAGTAAATCCGATAACCATCCAAGCACCCCTTGACCAGCCAAAATCTGAATGATTCCATGTCCACCGTGCCCCATTGGTGGTCGTCCCATCCATGACAGAAACTGCTTGGTCTTCTTTTTGCGCAAAGAGATCACTATTTAATGTACCGGCGCTCCAAGCACCTCCCTGATTGGTAGATGTTTCAAACGTCGGCGCAACTGTTTTATTAAACGCGAGCAAATCATGCCATAATATACCAGCAATAGGACTCTGCGCTATTGCTACGTTATTTGTGTTGATAACCTGGTTAGAAGGAGCCGTCGTCACGATACTATTAAAATTCGGAACAGTTATCGTCCCAGTATTCACAGCTATATTGCCGTTGCTCACCGTCAAATTATTGGTTATGGTCGCGCTATTTGCGTTTACAGCGCCGGCAAGCGTCAGGTTGCCGGCGTTGGTGATATTGTTACTAGTACCGAAGAAGTTTATCTGTCCGCCGGATGCGCCTTGCAAGGTGAGCGCATTGGTGCCGCTAGAAAGCGTCAATGCCTGACTGTTGGTAATGGTATTTGCGCCAAATGACAGATTACCGATGCTCGTCCCATTTATAAACGTTCCTACCCCCGCGTTGGTTAATCTGGTCGTGCCATTGAGCAAGATATCTCCGGCATTGTTGATAGTAAACCGAGTCGTACCACTCTTTGAAACACGCAGCAAATCTCCTGACCCAGCATTATCGATCAACATCGCGGCATTGGTCGTCGAGCCCTTCACTGCGACTGTCGGATTTGAAGAACCATTGCTGACTGCGAACTTCGCTGAAGCAGTCGCATTGGCGCCCACGAGGAAGTCGAGAGAATCACTAAACGGTGACAGTGCGCCGCCCAGAGGAGCCATCTGCCAGTAATTTACGCCTGTGGGGACATTGGTACACTGCACCAGACCGGTCCCAGTGGTAGAAAGCATACCGCAGTTCTGATAACTGGAATTACTCAAAGTAATATTATTGGTGCTCCCCGCGCCCAAACTGACACTTCCATCAGAAGCAAGCGCAAGAGAGGTAGTACCTGCGGGTCTAAACGTTATTGCGCCGCTCGCGCCAGTTGTGAGTGTGAGCGTTGAACCATTGAGCGCGGTTGCAGAGCTCGTCTTACCGATATTTAATGAGCTCTGATTTGTACCTGTACCGATATTAAGCGCCCCTGCCGTGATGGTATCAATCCCCTGCCCCGCACCGATATTGAGACTTCCGGCGTTTGTCACACTAAACTTGTTGGTCGCGTTAATCAAAGCGCCCGTTCCGGCATTGGCGATATTGAGCGCCGCGCTGCTGGTATTCAAATTGATCTGGACATTGCCGGTATCCGAACCACTACCAAAGACATAATTGTATGATCCAAGATTGTTAGTGAGATTATTATCCAATGTCGGTGAGTCACTTATATCACTGTAATCAATCGCGTCGTTTGCAAGGGCGATAGTAATAACATTTGCTGCACCGGAAAGGGCAAATTTCGTGTTGAAGTTAAGCGTATCGACATTGTTTCCAACTGCTGATCCGTTACTTTGTACATTGATAACCCCTGCTGTACCACTGCCGCCAGCGTCACTACCACAAGTAATGACACCACTCACCGCGTACAGTTTTGAACAACTGCCGATATTATTGATCGAAACATTCCCGACTCCATTCAATGGATTAAGCACGATATTACCTGTTTTATCTCCACCGAGTGTCAATGTGCTATTTGCTGATGTCTGGATAGAGCCGCTGTTGACAGTAAGCACACCGGAAACAGATGCTGCACCATTGACATCAAAGAGCGCCTTCGGAGAGGTCGTGCCGATGCCGACATTGCCACTTGCGTCAATAAAGAGCCTGGAGGTCGTGGAATTATTGGTTTGTAATGAAAGCGTGCCACTGGAGCGGACAGCGGAATTCGCGCTATTCATAGAGAACACAGCTCCACTACCCCTATCGGCGAGGAACTGATAGCGATTTGCGCTGGACGCATCCCCAAAGGCGACGACAGGAGCCTGGTCCGCGGCAGTTGTATTCGCGACTTGCAGAGAAACAGTGCCGTTGATAAATGTCGTAGTACCGATACCCACCTGATTGGTGTTTGCAAGATATAATGATGGTGTGGATGAAAGTCCCGCATCCCCACTCGGAGATGTGTAATACCCGAGAGACGCGCCATTCAGCAAATTCACCTTGCTACCCCCACCCGTGAAGACGAGATTGCCGGAGGTACTCGCGGTACCTGTCGCAGCAATCACTTGAAACTTCGCTGAAGCAGTACTGATACCACCTATATACAGATTATTTGATACATCTATTGGAGACACACCATTATTTAATACATTCCAGAAATTGGTACCGACACTACTGGCACTCACCCATTTAGGCGCATTGGTACTCGTATCATACTGAAGAAGCTGACCATTTCCTCCGGGCGCCAATGCTGTCATTGCCGCAAGACCTCTATAAAATATTGATCCTTGTGCTGCAGCAGAGAGATCCGCTCCCGTACCACCTTTGTTCATAGAAAGAAGATTAGAGACTTCCGCGCTTCCGAGATCAACACTACCGACACTTAACTGGCCTCCGGTACTCTTTACGATACCCGTGCCCCAGCTGGTAACCGAAATAGTACCCGCGCCATTATTCGGACTCAATGTGATATTGCCAGTTTGCGCACCGCCGATAGTAAGATTGGTACTTGAACTTCCTGTTTGGATGGCACCCCCGCCCAAAGTAAGCGTTCCTGAGGATGCGACGTTTCCACTCACACCGTCCACTGAGAATTTGGACGCTACGAGCGTACTGCCGCCCACCAAGAACGTGTCGGTCACACTCAGCGGCGCAATCAAGTTGCCATTTCTTTGCCAATAATTGGTACCCAAGCCGACAGCGGACGTCCAGACAGGATCCTGTCCTGCTCCTTTGGTAGTAAGCACCCATCCGTCAGTACTTGGCGCGAGGGTACTCATCGTTCCTGTGCCGTTAAAGAACGGAATCGAACCTCGACCGACACTTGACCAGTCACTGCCGGTGCCGCCTTTGGCTGTCGGCAAAATACCACTCGTATCCGCGCTATTCAAACCGACTGAACCGGAAGATAATATTCCACTGCTATTTCTTACAATACTTCCTGTACCGAGGCCTGTAATTGTTACTGAACCCGTGCCATTATTGGGAGTCAAGGTGATATTGCCCGTTTGCGCACCGCCGATAGTAAGATTTGTTGTAGTGCTTCCTGTCTGTATAGTGCCGCCTCCCACGGTAAGTGTTCCGACTGTTGTCACATTGCCGGTCATCCCATCAACCGCAAATTTCGCGCTCGCTGTGCTCGCGCTTCCTACCAATAATGAATTCCACACATCTTTCGGCGCGATAGCCCCTTCATTGAGCTGCCAATAATTAGTGCCCAAGGCTGAAGCATTGGTCCAGCTCAAATCAGCATTTGCCCCGTTGGAGGTAAGTACTTGACCAAGGCTTCCCAATCCGGTAAGTTTCATGACACCGGTTGAACTGATAAAAGGCACCGCTCCCTGCAATCCCGTACCATTCAAGCTTGCCCCTGTACCACCGCTTGCCAGAGGCAAGATACCGCTTATATCACTTGCTGAGGTAAGACTTACTGTCCCTTTGGTGACACTACCAGTGCCGTCAATCTTCAAAACATTGCCTGTCCCTGTCAAACCACTGAAATTCACTGTCCCGTTATTGGCAAAATTCTTTACCCCGGTAAGTGAATATGTATTGGTACCAGTTATATCTCCACCAAGAGTAAAGGCGCCTAATTGCAGCGTCCCTCCTGTCGCGCTGATAACATGTGTACCACTTCCTGAGAACTCTAACTTTGCAGCTGCGGCATCAGCGATAAATCCTGAACCGTTAGAAGTAATCGTAGTACCTCGGATAGTACTATTGGTACTAATCGCGCCAAATCCAATTCCGATTTGACCGCTAGTCAATGTGCCTACTTTGGTTAATGTAGAATTTATTACACTGTCTCCCAGTGTATCAGCAGAGAGGACGCTCGCATGATTAATCTGATAATCCGCGCCTGTCGAAAGATCGATACTCCCAGTACTAAAGACCTTGCTGCCTGTCCCATGCGGATCAAGGGTGATATTGCCATTGGAGACACTACCGATAGTAAGATCAGCATTCCCTGTCGTACTGATGGATGTCGCGTTGGAGCCGAAAAGGATACTGCCATTCCCAGCATTCACGGTAAACTGCGCGCTGGCAGTCGAGCTGCCGCCGATATACAAGTTATTCGCGGCATTGAGAGCGGAAAGTCCGCCATTAATCTCATGCCAATAATTGGTCCCCAAGGCAGTCGCTTCCGTCCAACTCGGAGCGGATGACGCCCCTCCTGTCTGCAAAATCTGGCCTGATGTGCCGGGACTCAATTGCACCAATCCTGAACCACTCTTATAAAAGATACTATAGTCCGGAGCAGCAGATAGACTGGCGCCCGTTCCTCCATTATCAAGAGACAACATGCCGCTGACATCTGCGTTCAAGTCGATACTTCCTTTGGAGAGCGTACCGCCAGCACCAATTTTGACGATAGTACCCGTCCCGGAAAGACCCTCGAACGTCACTGAACCGGTAGAAGCAAAATTTCTCAAGCCGGTGATGTCATTCCCATTACCGGTAATATTGCCCATCAGGGTGAAATCCTCCAGTTGCAGCGTCCCATTCTCAGCCCAAATCAAATGATTCCCAGGACCCGAGAATTTCAAACCGGCTCCATCTCCGGAAGCGATATATCCGGTTGAACCGGAAGCAGTGATAACGGATCCTTGGATGGCGTTACTAGTGGAGATCGCGCCGAAGCTGCCTTGTATCTGTCCCCCCGTCAGCGTACCCACAGAAGTCAATTGGGAAGAGACAACTTCATTACCCAACGCTGTTTCACTCAATACTGTTTTTCCATTAATTTGATATGTTTTATTAACGGCAAGGTTCATATTTCCCGTACTCATTACGGTACCTGTGCCACCCAGCGGATTCAAATTAATATTACCGGTCTGGCCGCCGCCTATCTGCAGTGTCTGATGATTAACTGATTGAACACCATTTACCCCCGCAAAAACGAGTGCGCCTGATGTCGATGCGGTGCCGGTAGATGCTGTTATGGAGAATGTCGACGTAGGGAATGTATTCCCACCAATCACCAAACTATCCCCAATATTTGCCGGGGCAACAGTATCATACGTATCATCCCGCTGCCAGAAATTCGTGCCGACACTTGCCGCGTCTCTCCATTCAGGAAGACCGGTAGTGCCGTTAACAGACAACACCTGATTTGCGCTTCCTGAAGCAGTAAATGTATATGCAGACCCGTCAGAATACGCAACTGATCCAGCAGGACCTAGGGTAGTATTGCCGGTACCTCCTCTTGCCACAGGGAGTGTTCCGGACACTTCTGAACCGAGATTTACTAAACCGACAGAGACATTTCCTCCCGAAGTATTTTTCAGGATACCGGTACCCAATGCGCCAAATGTAATTGTCCCACCGGCGGAAAAATTATTAATACCCGTGAGATTATGATTCCCCCCAGCTATATCACCAAGTAGCGTAAATCCGCCAATTTGTAGTGTCCCGCCGTTTGTCGATTCAATAATATTCAAGCCGCCCCCACTAAAAGAAAGCTTCGCATTGGTACCACTCGCGACAAATCCTGCAGATCCTGATGCATAGATATTATTACCGGTGATATCACTGGTAATATTGATAGGACCGAATCCTGTGGTCAATGAACCGACACTCAATGTTCCTACTTCTTGCAATGAAGATTTCGTGATGCTTGACTCTAATACTCCCGCTGAGAGCACCTTGGTATTATTTATATAATAGGACTTCCCTAAGGAAAGATTTACATCCCCTGATACATTGACCCTTCCTGCACCATTCTGCGGAATGAGCGAGATATTTCCTGTCGTCGCCCCACCCAGTGTAAGCGTCTGTGTACCTGTGGTTTCAATACTTGCCGCGGTACTAAAAGTGATCTTTCCAGCAGAAAGAATATCTCCTGTCGCGCCGTCAATAGCCAGTTTTGCAGTGCCTGCAGTATTGCCGCCGATAAGCAGATCATCCGTCGTGGTAGAGGGAGCGAGCGTGCCATTGATTGTGTCACGCTGCCAATAGTTTGATGTCAGCGTAGATAAATCCTCCCATGTCGGAGTACTATTGCCACCCGAAACAAGCACCTGTCCCGCAACCCCCGTCAATGTATACCCAAGCTTATTATTTGTAGTATCAGAATACGCGACTGATCCTGCAGGACCCAGCGTAGTAGTACCGGTACCGCCTTTGGAGACAGGAAGCGTTCCCGTCACATCAGCATTGCTCAGATTTACCGCTGATGCGACAGATAATTGCCCTGACCCGGCTGCTGCTTTGACAAATCCCCCAGATGTTAAGCCACTAAACGTAACTGTCCCTCCCGCACTCAAATTATTTAACCCTGTGATGTCATAATTTCCTCCGGTTACATTTCCTCCCAAGGAAAATGCCCCCAACTGTAATGTCCCACCATTAATTGCAGAAATGCTATTTGTCCCGCCACCGGAGAAGGTAAGGTCTGCTCCTGCGCCACTCGCCGTGAAGCCGGTCGTCCCTGTGGCTGTTATATTTGTCCCTTGTATCGTACTTCCCGTGGTTATCGCTCCAAATGAACCCCCGATTGATCCCGCTGTTAACGCTCCTACTCCCGTAATCCCTGTGTATGATCCGCTGATCCTTGCCGTATCAACTGTCCCCGCATTGAGATTACTCGCATTCTGATAAAAACTCCCTTCCTGCCCGTCAAGCAAATCGGCATTCAAATTTGTCACCAAAGTATTGGACGCAACACTCAATGGCGCTGTCCCCGACGCTATGGTAGAAATAAGCCGTGTCCCGGTCACCGTGGATTTACTTACCAATGCCCCAGTCGCACCATCTATTGTGAGTGTCGCCGTCGCAGCGGTATTGCCTCCCATCCAGAGATCATCAGTAAGCGTCTTTGCGTATAACGCTCCGTTTGTGGTATCCCGATTCCAATAATTTGTCCCCAAGGTGGAGGCATCTACCCAAGTAGGAGCAGTCCCTGCGCCTCCTGATTGCAAAATCTGCAGATTGTTTCCTTGACCTAATGGGGTCATACTTCCTCCATTCATCACAAAAAGAGTACCGTTCGCAGCAGATGAGAGATTTGCTCCCGTGCCGCCGTATTGCATACCGATGGTAGATCCATTCCATGTACCAGCCGTTACTGCACCGGTATTATTAATAGTAAATCTGGGGGTTCCACCAGAAGAAGCAGTAAAAATATCTCCAGTACCTGTTTTGTTGATGATAAGGGCAGCATCCCCGCCCCCATTAACATTGACATTGAGTCCTCCTGTGCCGGATCCGTTACCAATCGTGAAATCATAATTCCCCAGAGCAATCCCCGTCGCGCTGTCAAGAGACAAAGAGTTGCTTAACTCGGAGAAGTTAAGCACGTTATCCGCGATAGATACATTTGCGGTTGTTGCGGGTCCTGCTTGAACGAGAAAATCAGATGAAAAATTAACGGTATCCATAAGCCCGATAGTGGAACCGTTATTTTGGATATTGATACTACTCCCGGAACCGGACCCCCCATCATCTGTACCGCAAACGAGTTCTCCGTTTGCATTGGTATCAATCGTATTACAATTGACAAGTCCCGATACCTGAAGCTTACCTGTCCCACCGTTGGGATTTATTACCACATTACCCGTCGACTGTATCTGTCCAGTCGCCCCGTCAAGAGTCAATGCTGCACTCGATGAAGAATTACCTCCGATAAATAAACTATTTGACAGCGTAATAGGTGAAAGTCCACCATTCATTTGATTCCAATAATTCGTCCCTATACCGGATGCCGCTACCCAATCCGGATCTGCGCCAGTACCGTTGGTTCGTAATACTTCTCCCGCATTTCCGGGGGCAAGCGCCTGCAACACACCTGATGCATTTTTATAAAAAAGAGAACCATGCGTAGCAGCAGAAAGATCCACGCCTGTACCGCCTCTACTCATAGGTAATAAACCACTCACATCGCTTGTCGCGAGATTGATAGAACCCACACTCAATCCTCCCGATGTATTCGCGCGTACGATACCACCTGCGGACAATGAACTGAAGGTGATTCCACCCGTCGCGCTTAAATTATTGATACCTCGGATATTGTAATTTGAACCGCTGATATCTCCGCCCAGAGCAAAACCACCTATGGTAAGGGTTCCGGATGAAGTACTGATGGTATGCACCCCTGTCCCTGAAAATAGTAAATCTGCTCCTGCGCCACTCGCCGTGAAGCCGGTCGTCCCTGTGGCTGTTATATTTGTCCCTTGTATCGTACTTCCCGTGGTTATCGCTCCAAATGAACCCCCGATTGATCCCGCTGTTAACGCTCCTACTCCCGTAATCCCTGTGTATGATCCGCTGATCCTTGCCGTATCAACTGTCCCCGCATTGAGATTACTCGCATTCTGATAAAAACTCCCTTCCTGCCCGTCAAGCCGATCTGCATTCAAATTCGTTACCAAAGTATTGGAAGTGACCGCCAATGGCGCTGTCCCTTGCGCGATAGTTGATACAAGCTGTGTCCCAGTCACCGTGGATTTGCTCGTCACTGCTCCGGTCGTGCCGTCAATATAAAGTTTCGCGCTCGCGGTCGAATTACCTCCGATAAACATTCCATCCAAGAGATTTCGAGTATATAATATATTACTCATAGTATCACGACCCCAATAATTCACTCCCAAATCCTCTGGGTTTTTCCATACAGGTACGCCTGTACCACCTGAGGTAAGAACCTGTCCTGTATTACCTACTGCACTATAAGAAAGCATTGAACCATTGGAATATGCTACTGTACCGGCACCACCAATGGCGGTATTTCCTGTACCACCTTTAGAAAATGGTAAGGTACCTGAGACATCATCCGAAGCCAAATTTACCGAACCGGCAGACAGCACGCCTGACTCGTTCACACGTACGATATTTCCCCCGACAACATTTGAAAATTGCACCTGACCCGTCACGCTTAACGAGCCGAGAGAGCTGATACTATATCCTCCCCCCGCCACATTTCCTCCCAATGTATGCGCGCCAATCACAAGAGTGCCACTATTTGAAGCCATAATGGTATTTGTTCCTCCTCCTGTAAAGGTTAAGCCTGCATTTGCTCCCGTAGAAGTAAACCCTGTTGATCCTGCAGCAGTGATATCAGTTCCCCGAATAGTACTTGATGTGTAGATAGGGCCGAATCCTTCAGCAATACTTCCGTCACTTAACGCACCAACCTTGGAGAGAGTCGAATAAATCACTGAACCTCCCAATGTATTACTATTAAGGACACTCGCTCCATCTATCTGATATGCTTTCCCAGCAGCTAAACTCATATCTCCTTGGACGGATACCGTCCCACTGCCATTTTGCGGAGTTAAGTAAATATCTCCAGTGGTCGCCCCACCCAATGTTAGTACGGCATTTCCTGTCGTTTCGATACTTGAAGCATTCGTAAATACAATTTTGCCCTTACTGGAAATGTCTCCGGTCGCGCCATCAATGGCAAGCTTTGCTGTCGCGGCAGTATTGCCGCCCATCAAGAGATCATCAGTTATCGTTTTGGAGAATAATGTCCCGTTTGCCGCGTCTCTGTCCCAATAATTTGTACCCAGACTTGAGGAGGGCTCCCATGTAGGCGCATTATTTGCACCGTGCGTCGTCAATATATAACCGTCATTGTTGGGAGTCAATAATCCCAAAACGCCGGTTCCAGTGAAGTATGGAAGAGAACCTGTCGCAGCAGTCGAGAAATTCTGTCCTGTACCGCCCTTTGAAACGGGCAGGATATTTGTTACTTCAGTACTGGAAAGATTTATCGCGCTGCTTGTTAATGTACCCGTACTATCAGATTTCACAATACCTTCCGGCAAATCATTAAATCGAATTGTTCCTGCTGAAGAAAGACCGCCCAACCCGGATATTTGCTTTGCGTTGCCGGTAATGTCGCCGCCCAGCGTAAAGGCATTAATCTGCAACCCGCCATTGGTGGCACTGATAATATGCGGACCGGTAATATTGGTGAAAGTCAATCCCGCATTTGCCCCGCTTGCGGTAAAACCTGTCGTTCCGGTAGCTGTTATGTTTGTCCCTTGAATAGTACTATTGGTGCTGATAGGCCCGAATGTCGAGGTAATTGATCCCGATGATAACGCGCCTACTTTGGTAAGCGAGGACTCTAATACATTTGATCCCAATGATGATGCGGACAAGACTGTTGTCCCATCAATCTGATATACTCCTCCATAAAGACTTAAATTGCCGTCTCTGCTGAAAACAAATTTATTTACTCCTGATGCCTGCCCGACCAAAATATTCTGTGTCCCTGTTTCATTAAGAATAACGAGTGGGTCGGCAGGACGTGATCCGCTTACTTCAAACATAGCATTTGTCGTAATATTCCCGCCCAACACGACACGGTTAGAAGTGGTCGCCGGAGCTAACACACCGGAGTTCAATTGCCAATTTGAACCGGATGAACCGCCTCCGCAATTTCCCAATTCCTGAATACACACAGTACCGTCAGCATTCGGGAACGTATACGTTCTATCCGCGTCTAAATCTCCGACATTCATGGTACCATAATATGTATTGCCTGCTGATTCCATGATTTTCAGACTACTGTCCGCATGGGCAAGAACGATATTATATGCGGCAGACTGAACCCAATCCTCTTGGAGATTACCCAATTCCAAACTCGGAGTCCACCCTTCGCCCAATGAGCCACTTACCACAAGACCTGATCCTGCGTTCACATTGCTTATATAGCTTCCTATCGTATCGGTACCCAATGTCACGGAATCCGAAGTAATCGTAGCAGCGCCTGACGCGTTAAGTGTAATATCTCCCCATAATGTGGTAAATGTAGCAGCTCCACCGGTGTGCCCGATAAGCACTTGTCCATCAGTACCCTGCGCCATTTGTTTCACCACACCGGTAGCATCGGTGTACAATATCCCACCATTTGTCGTTAACCCGCCGAAAGTAACGACTCCATCTGCCGTCAGATTTTGGGCATTAGAGATACTATAATTATTCATATTAATATCCCCTATAAATTGTGCATGACCAATCTGGAGATTTCCTGATGATGCGCTTATGATATGATTATCCAAGCCTGAAAAGGTCAATCCAGCACCGGCGCCCGTTGAGGTAAACCCGGTTCCCCCCGTAGCTGTTATATTTGTTCCTTGAATAGTGCTTGTCGTTTCAATGGGGCCAAAACCAGGAGCAATTGAACCATCTGTGAGCACGCCCACACTCGTAAGCTGCGAGCTTACGACATTATTACCCAGAGCAGTACTGGTAAGAGCAGCCACACCATCAATCATATATGATCCTCCATAAATACCCAGATTGCCCGTATTATCAAAAACAAACCTCGTCGTACCGCTGGCAGATCCGGTGAGTATATTTTGTGAACCTGTTTCATTAAGCGTCACAAGAGCATTGGTACCACCCGTTCCGGAAACGGAAAAAAGCCCCTCAGGACTGGTGGTGCCTATACCGACCTTACCGTTATCATAGATGCTGGAGTCACCTATGGTATCTCCGCCGGTAAATTTGGGGATATATCCCGTATTACCGCTTCCGAGTATGCCTCCCGTACCGCCTCCCAGACAATTACCGCTGGAAAGACAAATTTCACCTGATCTATCAGGTAATGTATATGTTCTATCATCGTTTAGTGTCGCGAGAGTGATTACACCTGTATTTCCCGTACCCAAAATGAGCTGATTTGTGTTGGTGGTAAGAGACAATGAAGCAAATGTCGGGTTTGCGGCTGTATGAATATTTTGTGGCAGAGACAAAGTAATATGACCGGTAGATGCTGACGGACTAATTTGATTAGCGGTTCCCGTCAATGACAATACGCCGTTATTGGTAACACTGATAGAATTTGCGCCGCTGGTCACGCCGATACCCGCGCCTGCTGTAACCGTGCCAAGATTATATCCCGTGCCATTGCCGATAAGTATTTGTCCAATCGCTGGTACAGTGCTTATACCGGTACCACCATGAGTAACACTCAAAATATTGGTTACCTCATTACTCAAATTCACCAAAGATGTCGTAAGTATGCCACTGGCAGAATGAACAACTCCATCACTCATCCCACTCAATGTTAATGATCCACCAACTGTCATATTGCCGATCACTTGAGAATTTCCGCTCACGACACTATTACCGGATACGGTACTATCTCCAGAGACAAGCAATGTGGCAATTCTGGCAGTGCCTGCAACGTCAAAAGGATATGCCGGAGTCTGGGTGCCGACGCCGACATTGCCAATATTATAGTAAATAGCATTATTAGCTCCATTCGACCATTGTCCTGGGATACCCTCGACGTCTATAGTAATTGATTTTCCTCCTGTATCAGGAGTAATAGACAGACCATTACCGGCGACAAATGTAAAAGTATCCTCTGCTGTATCAGGAGAGATAACAGTTCCACCTACGGTAAAACTATTAAATGCTTTTTGAGCGACAGCTGAGATAGTAGTTCCGTCTATAGTAATTCCATTTCCTGCGGTAAAAGCCACATCTCCCTTCTGCCCTTGTACGGAAAGTACACCTGTATTCACAATCTCAAGTCCATTCAAAGAGATTCCTGCGCCCCCGCCAAACGTTATATCTCCTTTTTGTCCCTGCACCGCCAATACGCCGTCATTGGTAATTTGCGTGCCGTCAACTTTCATCCCATTGCCCGCGGTGA
Source organism: uncultured Gammaproteobacteria bacterium (assembly GCA_964562445.1). Lineage (GTDB taxonomy): Bacteria > Patescibacteriota > Microgenomatia > Levybacterales > UBA12049 > JACDET01. Next base: position 78,036 of record CAZLSZ010000002.1, on the reverse strand, counting down.
ACATCACGTCTCCTTTTTGTCCCTGAAGAGAAGTTACACCCGGTTTGATAAGTTCTTTTATTCCACCTAAATCAGCAGCGATGGTAGGATTTTGCGGATCACCTGAGACGGTAATGTTTGATCCGGCAACGATAGAATAGACAAGGTTTGATCCAGTCACTTTCCCTTTTCCGGCATTGATATTTGCGCCGTGTGTCTCCACCCCCCCATTGAGGTTTGATAAACCCGAAACTTCCAGATTTTTCTTTATGACTGCGTCATCCAAAAATGTTACTTTCTTGCCGAAAATACCGGGGACATTTACCCGCAAAAGATATTTAGAGGTAACATCTTGGGCGGATAGCACTCTCTGTGTGGACGCAATAGCAAGATCACTCTTCTTGGTATTTGATTTATATGCATAACCTGCCATAACGGATGAGGTAAATAAGAACGCCGCAATAATGCCTGTTACAAATACATGCTGATACGATATATTATGCGGCATAATGATATGTTTTGATATTTTTCTGGGTTCTTCTTCTATTTCTTTTTTGGGGAAATCCACAGGATCTGCCGATACTTTAGGCCAAACAGAAGAGCTTTGGGGCATCTCAGCAGGAACGGGCACAAACGGCTGATCGTTCTGCATAAGAGGTGCCGAAAGCGCTTTTTCTCGATCAGCTTTAATCTGATCAAAGATACTCAGCGGCGCGTCAGATTCCTCCACCGTTACCCTCTGCGCTGTGGGCTGCGGTACTACTTCCGACGCTTCTTGTATAGGAACGGCTGCTTCTGTCTCAATGACAGCCGACTCCATAACAGAGGCAGTTTCAGGCGTGATAACCGGAGCTGATACGGCAGCTTTGGTAGACTTTTTTGCTTTGGTTTGGGGATTATTTAATTCCATGACCTGAGATAATCTGTAACGGCGCTGATTACCTGAGGTTCTTTCAGGAGAGAACTTCCCGCTTTCATCCCAGCGGCGAAGGGTCTTGGTCGAGACCTTTAAAATTTTTGCAGCTTCTTGAATTGTGAGCAATTTTTCTTTCATGAGACAGAACATTTAATCTTGGACATGTCCTGCCTAATGTCCAACTATTTACCCATATACTAATTACTACATATATTAATATACCTGTCAAGAGTGAAAAACCTATGCATAATCTTATCATAATCTTATCGCGCATTATATTTTAGCCTCAAAATCACTATGTCCAAGATTAAATGTAAGAGATACTTTTCACAATGAAAAACTCAACAAAAAACTGAAAAATAATTGCTCATGGTAGATGGTGAAAAAGAGTTGGAAACAGTATGCAGGAAAAAGGTTGATACGAAAAGTATACGTTTGACATGGTTGTCATTGCGATCCTGCAAAGCAGGAGACCTGCCTGCCGGCAGACAGGAGCAATCTCAAATAACTAAAAACGTAAAACATATAACAACACTTTTAGTTTTTTGTTTTATTTTGTTTGTTATTGAGAGATTCCCATTTTCATGGGAATGACGATATTGTTTTTAGTCTTATGTTTTTGGTTATGTGGGATTGCCACTCCGACAGCTGGCGGCTCGCAATGACAAATATAGGAACTAGCCCCTAGTCCCTAACACCTAAAAACTAACTTTTGTCCAAGATTTTAGCCTCGTGGATAAGTTTTTTTTGTCCAAGTTTATCAATGAAAAAAGACAAGTACGATCACCATTATGTCCTACTTTTTTATTAAAAATAATCATCATTCTGAAGATGAGAAAATAGATGACTTCTGAATCTACTATGGTATCCTAATCTGTCATTTGGCGGAACGAAGGATATCTGAGTTTGTCTCAGAGATCAGGATGCCATGGGTGTTCTCAATTCTTAGTTTTCAGTTAATTGAGATTGCTTCTCCGACAGCTGGCGGATCGCAATGACACAGTTGCGGGAGTAGCGCCTAGCTCCTTACTTCTCCCCGGTCGGCAGATAATCGGTATAAAGATACAAATGCGTGTCCTGTTTCTCACGCAGGCCTGTTACACTCACCCATGCAAAGACATGGTCTGATTTCTTCTTTGATGACACGACGCTATATGCTACTTCTTTTCCTGAGGCATCAGTAAGCAGTTGCTTCTTGGTTGCAGTCGGTAAAGGCAACAGAAGCATCTGTGACGGCTTCACAAAAGGATTTATCCCTACCTGTAAATACGCGTCACGAGCCACTGCACCATTACTGAGCGCTACCGCCTGCACTCCATGATCGGCCCACAATGCCGAAGGAGTGGCATCCTCAAAGCGCATGGGATCAGACAGCAATGCATACTGCATCTGGTTACTACGAATATTTTCCGTTTTTGACAAAGCTGCACCGGTCATAACGTCACCAAACACGTCAGAAGGAGAAACATCATAAAAACCCGTAGAACCAGCCGTCACATCATCAGCTCCCGTGAGTGTTACGGAGATTGTTTCCGTACCTACTTTGGGATCTATGGTATACCAAATTTCCGTATGACACTTCTCCGGCGGACAATCTCCTTGGGTCAGCTGCACAAGCGGGGTAAGGCCATACGTGACATTTTTTACATCCTTGCCGCCCGTATGGACACCTACTACCAACAACCGGTGATCATTGTCATTGGTTGTATGCTTCCACGAGAGAGACGATATGCCTTCTCCGGACTGACCGTTACTAGACATATCGATGCCCGGCAGACCTACGGTGGTATGGTCTATCACGATAGGTGTACGAGACTGCCATGCAGTATCAGCCCATTTCTCATCCAGCTTTTGCGCGGTGACATGCCAACCATTATCCTCTGCATATATGATCTTTTTCGTAGTAGTATCAAATAGTTTGATGCTACCCAGTGTATATGTCTGCGGATACGCTTCCGGCAAGGCATACCGATACTGCAACTGTTTTTTCTCACCTTTTTTCAACTGCACCGTCCATTTAATGATTTTTACATCCCGTTCTATGACAGGCTGTTCTTCCCGCAGTTTTGCTGTTATTTCCTTATCTACCACTTTTTGTTCAAGAACAGCAGAAATAGTGGCATCCTCTTCCTGCATACCCGTAGGAGACGGCAGGATAACGGTAGGAGTGGGTTTCATACCCACACCAATACTTTGATCAGCCGAAGAGGAAGCCTGTGCTTCCATCGCGTCTGAAGAGCTTGCAGATTCCGTCCGCTCTCCCAACACGTTCGCATCTGAATCTACCTTCTGAGGCAAAAACTGCATGGGATCAACTTTCCCTCCATACCCGTTATTGCCATCAGCACGATTTGGCTTGAATCCGAGATGCAGATGGGGTCCGGTACTATCCCCGCTTGTACCCGATAACCCGATATCCATGCCCTTGAGAACGGAGACGCCGGCGGTAGTATTGATTTTGCTTAAATGTCCATAATAACTGCGGCCCCATGCATGCTGCAGAACGATTGTATTGCCATAATCCCCCGTTCCCGCAAACACAACAATACCGTCATCCACGGCATACAAAGGAGTCTCCAAGGGAAGCGCAAAATCCGTACCGTCATGCCCTTGCAGCCCGAGATGGATATAATAATCTAGCAAAGGTATTTTGGTCGCTTGCGAACCAAACCCCTGACTTATACGATAATCTCCATCAAAAGGCATCTGCAATGTCTTCATCAGCATCGGAGAGAGCACATTCTTCTCCGCAGTACTCTTTGCTATAGTAGTTATCGAGTCATACGTCTTACCTTCCTCTCCGGGCAGAATTTCCACATCAGCAGGCACTGTTTCCACGATCGTTCCGGTAAAATCCGTATTGGCGGTGAGCGTAATATTCATGGTTTCAGCAACTGTGTCATATATATGTGTCTTACTATTTCGTTTTATATCAAAATCCTCCTTCTCTCCCACAGTAAAGGTATCAGTTATTTCATGTTTCCCGGATTTCCCTTCACTGTACAGCGCGACAGCATACGTCCCTTTTTGACGAAGTGTATATGCCGCTTCATAGGACGGCTTCAATGTCATACTTCCCCCAGAGCAATTGCTTTGCATCGGGACATTATCATCCGTCATATCAGGTTTGGTGATCTTGAGATGCAGCTGCACCTCGCAGTCTGATTCGCCTTCTTCGCTAAATGCTTCTGCACCAAAAAACGCTGCTTCACCTCTGACATAATCACGCTTCTGCTTGGAGAGAGTCAACATCCCCCATGTGACATCCTGACGAGATTTCCATCCGGAGTCATCACTGACAGTAATCGTATACTTCCCGGGCTGTATCCTCCCCGTGGGTAACAATTTCATCGCAAATATATCTCCTTCCTGCTTGCCTTCCATCGGGACGGAAAGCTCACGATCCTTGCTGTCTGTGATACTCGTATGGAAACTCATACCATTTTGGTGATGAATGCGCAGCATGATAGGTTCGTCCGCGCGATAATCATAGCGGTCAGAAGTGATGCTTACTCTTGTATCATCAGGTATCGCGGTATCAGCCTCTCCCAGCACGGATTGGGTCAGTGTACGGCGCGTCAACGAAAATATATCATTCTGTTTCAAAATATCACTTTTGATAACAAAATCTTTGACCGACAAATATTCGGCATAATGCGGCAGGCTATAAACAGGCATCACAGCGCCTGCCGCTGTCACATACGCGGTCAATAATGTCATATATAAGTGGGGCAGTAACATCATAATTCTTAATTCACAATCCACCAGTTCACTTTAATATCCTGTGACTGTGCTTGCTGCAAACTGACTCTAAAAGTATCTATATCGATGGCTTTTGCTCCTACCCCGACCGGTACGTCAGGTGTCGCAAAGATAAGCGATTTACTTGTGAGTGCTGAGGTAGTGATATCCATACTCGTCTTGCCCGTAGGAATGATGATTGTGCCTGCTGATGCTGACGGTTTTGCGGAGGATGTCGCGTCAGGATCAGGAACGATATTTAATTTGGAAGTGTTTATGGTCTTGGCACCCATGATACCTTTCACAGTCACATTTCCTGAAGTTTCAAATACTACTTTGCCGTTGAGGATATCCACGGCATTGAGGCCGTCTGACTGCAATCGTAACGCGCCGGCGCTGGTATTGATGGCAGCCGCGCCGCTCTCATCAAGCCCATTGATACTCAAGAGGCCCATGGTAAGCTTGCCGGTGATGCCCACATCGGAGAGAATCGTTCTCCCCATGACTGTGAGTGTGTTGCCTATGGTGGCGTCTTTCGCGTCCAATGTATCCACACTGAGTTCGGACGCGGAAGACGCCACAAACGATGCCGCATTATTGAGCGAATTTCCGGTCATGAGCAAATTAACTGAAGCCTCCAGCGATGCTGTTTTATCCTGTAGAGATTGAATCTGATCACTGAGTGAAGTTACTTTTTCTTCCAATTGTCCTGACTGTGTGCTTATAGTACTCTGCTGTTCGAGTCTGTTCAGGCGATCATTGACATCTTTTCCGGCGACAATCAACTGTTCTGCGCTCATTTTTCCTACTTTGGCGGTACCAACTGCCATGTCTGAGAAGATACCCACGCGTGTAAGCACTTCATCTCGCGCGTTCTTCACCCCGTATACTACCGGCAGATCAGGAGACGGCTGATTCGCGACCACACTGATATCTCCCGTGTCAGTGAGGTACACATCAGGATCATAATAGTAATTATTCACAAATGTCAGGACTGTGGCTTTGCCGGATGTCGGACTCCAATCCTCAAGTGCCTTACCGATGGCTTGTCCCGGACGTGTCGCTTTCATTGCCTTCCCGGGCTCATCTGATGCCGCCAGGATGTCGCCTGCTTTGAGTTCTCCCGATGTGCTCGCCACCTTAACAGGGACACGTCCTGCCAAAGCCAACAATACCGGCCTCCCACCTTCACCTGTATCTTCACCTAACACAATTCCCGGCTTCGTAGACGCTATACCTATTGCTCCCGGATCATACGCTTTTATTGTCTTTTTC
>CAZLSZ010000002.1:33446-72115 GCA_964562445.1 uncultured Gammaproteobacteria bacterium | reverse complement strand
TTTTTCACACCTGCTTTAAGGGTGCTGTCTACTGTGATGATATTACCGGGTTCAAGTGTCGGGTCATTGGTATAATACATTTCGGCAATATCCGCGCCATTTATTTTGTACGCCGTCATATAGCCGCCCGCGCGCATAGTAGTATTTATGGCAGTTGCCGTACCTTGTGCCCATTGTAGCTTAATAGTACCTCCTGATGAACCTGTTCTCACTGTCCCATAAATCAGATACTGTTCATCAAGAGCATCAGCATGATTTATTATAGAGTAATTGGCACCATCACAGACAGTAATTCTATCATTCATTGGTCCATATAAATTGGAGAAGTCTACCCTACAGGTCGAACCGCTAGGAGCAGTAACAGATAACCTAGCATTAGCGGTAGCATTTGATATTATAGCTGCGTTTATCTGGAATGCCCATGTTTCGTTTGCCCCAGCAGTAAACTTAAAGTCATTATCATCTTGTAGTGTAGCGCTATTATTGACTGTCTCGTCTGCTACTTTACGAACAATAATAGTAGTGCCGTCTGACGAACAACCAAATTGTTTTGTAGTCTCGTTGTAAATAAGTTTTTTCTCTGCCGTACTATTTGTCGAGGTTGTATCCTGACAATCTATCAAACCTGCACCGGCAATTGTTCCTGATGCAAGATCAAGTGATGCTGTAGGCGTCGTCGTCCCGATACCGACCTGACCTGATGTAGTAAATGACATGAGGTCACCCCATCCATCAGTATGTAACTGCAAATTACTCGTGCCCGCCGGCTGATATAATGTCCAATCTTGCCCCAATACCGTTTTTAAACGAAGTCCTTGAGAAGTGTTTACATCAGGACGAGAAATAGTAATACCGTGAAGTTCTGGCACACTCTCCCCAATACCCACATCTCCCGCATTATTGATCATAAACTTCCTTGCTCCTGCCTGATTGGCAGTAAACAAATCCCCTCCATTATTACTTTGTACCATAAGGCCTACATTTGTACTATTATTTTCCAACTTCAATGCTCCGTCCTGAGCCAATGTAAAGAGAGCATTTTTGAAATTATCGGAGATGGTACTGCTCTGACGCTCTGCTTTAAAGGCGATACCCATAATATTATATGGATTCGCAGCACTATACGTAAATGTCGCGGCAGTACTGCCCGGAGATGACTGTATCTTATCCTCGGAGACTGTAAAACTTTGTGAAGTTCTCTTCGTAAATCCTGTACCGGCAGTATAGGTAATCCCACCATTTATATCCACCGTCGCGCCGTAGATAAGATCACCATCAGTTGTCGTCGTAAAAGGACCTGTCGTTACTCCATCAGTAGCGGTAGTGCCTGTACCTGTCGCGACACTACGATACGCATCGACAGGATTGACAGCCTTTATATTGCTGTATTGATTTACCAATAACTGTCTCCAAGATGAAGCAGCACCAAAAGTCACTGTTACCGTGTCACTCGCTCCGCCGGTAGTTACCCTTGCATAACAAACACCAAGAGATTGATTATTCGCTGAAGTATCTAAAACTAAAGGCATCATAGTAAAGGTATTTCCAAGACTATCTGAACAACTAGCTTGAGTTGTGGCATTATCATCCCACGAAAATGCTACCACCAATGTATGTCCCGCCGTGACAGCACCTGATAATGTCGTACTAATAGTAGTTGCACTTGCATCTTCTCTCGCAGTATTCCCTTGAATATATGTAATAGGTAGTGGAGAGGTGCCCGCGATAGCAGAACTGTTGATCGTAAGCGCACCTGTATTGGATGAATCCTGCCCGATCGTGAAGCTATTATTGTTGGTCGCATTCCAGAATTGCAACCCCGCGTCTCCGGTCCCATTTTGCGCAATACGCTGGATCGCGGTAGCAAGTGAGGAACTATTCTCCGCCACCTCAAGCTTTGCGGCCGGAGCACTCGTCCCAATCCCCACATTGCCTGCCTCATCAATACTTAATTCCGGATTTGAGGTATCTGTCGTTGTATTGGTATAAAATCTAAATCCTTTTGCTTGATCAGTATAAAAACCCAACTCACTACCGCTATAAGTTATTGCATTATTGCCTGACGTAGAGCCAAAATTAATCTGACCACCCATATCTATTCCGCCAATTGTCAGTTGAGCGCCATCTACTCCTAAATCAAGAGCGCTTCTCGGAGCATTTGTTCCTATCCCTAATTTACCTTGCACCATTACATTCGCGTTTGCATCTAAACGTAATATCTGATTACCTGTTGAATCCGCAATAGAGAATGGACTCTGCGCGTTTCCGGGGGCTCGAATAGTTAAAAGAGCAGCAGTCATACCGTTACCATTTCCGGTATTCACTGATATATCCCCAGTACTACCCGCAGTTGTATACGTTCTTGAAGCCACATGCGGTTGACCTGTATAGTTTTGCCCTGATGGTAATCGAGTAAAGCCCGAAGGAGCAGTGGAAAATGTTCCATCCCAATACCCCATCGTCCATAACGCTAAGGTATTCGTTCCTCCCAATTGTTGAGAGACTACAGGGGTAGTTGACACACTTGCATCACGCCTGACTATATTTTTTGAAGGTGTTTCCGCAAACGGATTACCTGATGTTGGTCCACCACGGATAACAACCCCCACCAATCCCCAATAATCTGATACTGATGACGTAAATACCAATGGTTGCGCGCCATTTGCAGTTGCATAAGCATACCATACATATAGCCTATGCGTGTATCCTGTCGTCATACGATCATCATCTGTATTTATCGGAAATCCATTCGCAAGGGTCATTCCCGCAGGAGGAGTAATAGTACCATAGGTAGCTCCCGCAGAACCCTGACTATTGGGCTCCAGGTAACCGGTAACGATAATAAGATCACCTATTTGTGTACTTGCGTGTGTCGTAAGTGTTTCACTCGTTCCGTTATTTTGATTTACTATAGTGGTTCCAACCACTGTTGGCGCTACTGCGCCATTAACTATTCCATTCACCTGCAGACTTCCATTTGCACGTGTAATTTGCCCAGCTGTAGTATCTATTCCCAAAACAGAACTCCCTACCCCATTTTGAACCTGAAATGCTGTAGTGCTGACATTTGTAAGTTGGACATCCCCCGCACTATTTATCACAAACTTCATCGCGCCAGACTGTGAAGCAGTAAACAGATCACCTGTTCCTGTCTGATTAATGCCTAGCACGGCTTTTGCAGTATTCCCCGTCAGCTGTGTGACAGATTGAGTACCGCTATGCCCAACAATATCAAGCGTGGAGACAGGATTACTCGTCCCGATCCCCACTCTCCCATTTCTTTGCTCAAAAAAGGACATACGGCCGCTATCCATATATGCACGGATAAAATCAATCCCTAATGGACCATTAAATAACGCAAAAGACTGATCAATATTTTTGCTTAATTCCCATTGCAATGCATTATTGGAATCAAAATCAATTCTCGCTTCTGCACCGGCGGCAGCATTGAAATGCATCACACCGTACCCTGCTGAACTGGAGAATCTCGCGACATTATTTCCAGCGGTCTGCACATCCAATGCATAACCTGGAGTACTTGTCCCAATGCCGACATTGCCCGCATTAGTTATCACAAATTTAGTACTCCCCGCCTGTGAGGCAGTAAAAAGATCTCCTGTCCCAGTCTGATTAATAGCTATTACTGATTTTGCTGTATCTCCTACTGCAGAAATTGCGGGCAGCATCCCATCTACAGCCTGTATATCAAGCGTCCCCAATGCGGCACTCCCCGAAGTACCTCCTAATTGGAGTTTTATTTTTTGCGTGCTGGTAAATATACTCGTGTTTGGCGTAACCGTTCCCAGTCGTAACGTACTATCTCCTAGATTTGTTGCTGCTCCAATGCCCCATGTATCAGGTGATTTCCAATTACCTACATAGGCAGCATATCCTGTAGAAAAACTGGCATTATCTGTATATTCTCTTACAGAAACATATCGAGGAGCAGTCGTTCCCGTATTTGTTTCATTACCAATTTGTAATGCAGAATAGATCGTCCCGCCACCTGTCCCAATGCCAATATCCCCCGCTGTATCAATTCTCATCCTTTCTACATTGTTAGTTTCGAATGACAGTGTATTATTATCATTAGTCCCCAATACTGCTGGGGATAGAAAACCATTGCCCCCTTGCACAAAAGCCTGTCCTGCTCCGGTCGCACAACTTCCCCACGTCGCTGTCGTCCCGTCAGACATAAGACACGTATTATTTCCCCCAATCGTCAATTTATTTAATGTATTCCCTGCTGCGCCCACGAGCAAATCTCCCACTGCGTAGGTACTCTGTCCCGTACCACCATTGGTCGCGGGTACAGTAGCGACAGTCCCTAACACTCCATTGGCATCATTGGTCACGATCCCTGCAGTAGATAGCCCGGTAAATCTCGCCCCACCCACCACATGCAGATTGGTAGAGGGAGCATTGGTCCCGATGCCCACGTTACCTGCTGTGTCTATAGTCATCCGAACGGTGTTATTGGTACCGAATTGTAATTCATCAACTGTCCCAGTACCCCAATATATAGCATTACTCAAAGCTCCCGAGACAGCAGCCCCTAAAGGATCGATGTTTGTCGCTGCATTCTGACCCAAAATAGCAGTATGCGTCCCCGCATCTTGTGAAAATCGAATGTATGCCGTATCTGATTCATTCACATTATCCGTATCCGCTTCCAAAGAAATTCCTGCACTCCTTTGTCCTATCAGATGAATAATCTGGTCAGTTGTTGCAGTTGTATTCCCTATCTGCAAAGAACTCGTAGGATTATTGGTCCCAATGCCCACATTGCCTACATTATTGATCACAAACTTGGTCGCACCTGACTGAGATGCGGTAAACAAGTCCCCCGTCCCTGTCTGATTGACGATGAGCGCGCTCTTGGCAGTATTTCCCGTAATCTGCGCCACAGGAAGCGTACTATTACTCCCTACAATATCCAGTTTTGCCATCGGACTTGCAGTCCCTATACCGATTGCATTCGTAAGCCCCTGCACAAAAAGCAGATTCGCATCCACATCTCCCTGCACGCTGAAATTGGTCGCTTCCCCATTTTGATTAAAGACAACATTACCGCCAGAGAATCCATTAATAGTATGCCTCGTTGTACCGTTCTCCTTATCCCCAGTACGGAATTGCCATTCACCAATTGCTTCGGCGATATTTGCTTCATCATGAAGCACCAAATAGTATTTCTGATCACTGGGGGTATATGAAGTATTACTGAAAGTAGAGAAATACATGTCCCCGCCTCCTGCCTCAAAATCAAGCTGCCCACCCGACGTACGGAATCTGTATGATTTGGTGGGAGTTGCCGCATTCTGTAAGAGATAATCTCCCACGACCGATAAATTCTCGCTTGGCGTGCTCGTCCCGATACCCACATTCCCCGCAGTGTCTATAGTCATACGACTCGTGTTATTGGTCTCAAATGACAATGAATTATTATCATTGGTCCCCAAAATCGCACCTGTATCGAAACTATTTCCGCCATTTATAAACGCATTTCCTGTACCTGACAAACAATCTCCCCATGTAGGTGCTCCTCCCGTATTTGCCATCAAACACTGTCCGGTTTCTCCAACAGCGGTAGATTGCAAGCTTGTTCCTCCGCCATAGATAACGCCATTGGTAGTAAAAGTGGTATTGCCCGTACCGCCTCTAGCATACCCTAATATGCCGCTTGTAAGGATACTGGTATCTGTCGTAACATGCTGCAAGACAGAACTACCGGTAATGACCGTATTTGAACCGATATTATACCCTGCGCTGGAACGAATACCACCAATCACATCAAGCGCACTTGCAGGATTTGCTATTCCTATACCGACACGACCATTATTCACTACTTGCAAGCCGAGTGTGTGTATCCTATATGCTTGACTGCTCACACTCTGCGAAGTATTGAGCGTAAGATGCTCAGCATCACTCACACCGGTAATAGTCCCTGACACACCATTTGCAAAAATAAACTGCATGCCGATCATGGAAGTAGTCCATGCAGAACCTACGCCTGTGACAGTAGCCCCTGTCTGAGATGCTGTCCCATCACTATAATAAACAGGAGAAACACTGAGGAGATTCTGCGGAATCGTCGTCCCGATACCGACTTTGGTATTTAAACCCACTGATCCGAGAACCAAACTATTACTTGCCTGCGCTATAGCATATGCGCCCAGAGCTGTCGTATTACTGGCACTTGCCAAATGTGTGAATGCCCCACCGCTATCTACATTCCCAGCTTCATACCCTATTGCAGTATTACTATCCGCGCTAACATTCTTTAATGCTCGCGTGCCAATTGCTACGTTATCATTTACCCCTGCTGCGGAGTAACCCATGGAATCAGAGCCAATAGCTATATTATCTCCTCCTGTAGTAATCCCATGGAGCGCCCATTCGCCAATTGCCATATTTTGGCTTCCTGTAGTAACGTTCTCGAGAGCTTGAGAGCCTAATGCAGTATTATACAAACCGCTCGTTAATGACTTTCCGCTCAATCTGCCGATGAAAAGATTATTTCCCCCCAAGGCATTTATCCTCGCCAACTCACTCCCTGTACTATCTTGAAACATGAGGAGCGGATTAGCATACGTCTGTCCTGCATTCGCCTTGATCACCAGTTGTGTTTGATTGGTTCCACCCGTGAGGGACAACTGTCCGCCTGCCGATATGTTCCCCGCAGTGTCTATAGTCATACGGGTAGTATTATTGGTCTCAAATGATAATGAATTATTATCATTTGTCCCTAGGATCGCACCTGTATCGAAACTATTTCCACCTTGCACAAATGCGCTACTCATCTGCGTCACCGTCGCAAAGTATGTCGAATCCAGACCATCTAGCCTATCCGCATTCAAATGTGAAACAAGCGTAGTTGACACTACCTGCAATGGGGCTGTCCCATCCGCGATAGTAGAAATAAGCTGCGTCCCCGTCACCGTAGAGTCACTTTCTATGGCTCCCGTCGCGCTCAGGCTGCCACCTACCGAAATAACAGTCCCAGACTGAGTAAGCACAGAATTTCCAACTGTGTAGCTTGTACCTGTACCCGTAAATAACGCGATAGAGCCTGCTGTCCCGCTCCCGCCTAACGCAGCCGCAGTCCCCGCACAATTCCCCGTCGTTCGACAGACGGTACTATCCACCTCTACTGTCACATTTGATCCCTCTCCATTAAGCCCTGTCAAACTAATACCTGTCCCCGCGCTCATGGATGCGATATAATCCCCAAATGTATCCGTTCCCAAACCAATACTATCCGCTTGAATTGTCGTCACTCCCAGATTGCTGATCTGCACATCACCACTTACTGTTCTATACAGAGGAGCGCCGCCTGTCTGCCCGATGAGGAGCTGTCCATTTGTTCCTGCGGTCGTCTGCAGCAGTTGACCTGATGCGTTTGTATATAATAAGCCACCGTTTGTGGTAAATCCGCTCAGTGTCACGCTACCTCCGGCGCTCAAATCCATTATGCCGGTGATATTTTTATCATTCGCGTTGAGTGAGCCATCCAAAACTGCAGTTCCCAAATGCAGTTCTCCCTGTGATGAGCTTATGATATGATTACCGAGGCCAGAGAATGTCATACCGGCGCCATCACCGCTCGCGGTATATCCTGTAGTTCCCGTGATCGCTAGATTGCCATTGTTATCAAAAACAAATCGTGTCGCACCTGACGCTGATCCTGTGAGAATATCCTGTCCGCCTGTTTCATTGAGGGTGACGAGAGCCGAAGAAGTAGCTGTCCCTGAAACGGAAAAAAGCCCCTCAGGGCTAGTGGTGCCTACGCCGACCTTGCCATTATCGTATATTGTCGAGTCCTCTAGGACATCCGATGAAGAGAAACGCGGCACATACCCTGCAGAGCCTTTCCCTTCTGAAATACTGATAGGTCTGGGACAGTTCCCCACAGACAGACATATCTCGCCCGATGCATCCGGAAGCGTATATATCCTCCCCGAAGTGAGTGTGGCCATGGTGACTATCCCCGTATTTGTCCCCGTTCCCAGCGTAAGCTGATTTGTGTTGCTCGTCAAACGAAGCGCTGAAAAATTCGGTGTTGCAGAAACATCAATATTTTGCGGAAGAGACAGGGTCACGGCACCTGTCGAACCGGAAGCAGTTATCTGATTGGCTGTGCCGGTGAGAGATAATACGCCATTGTTTGTGATAGACACACTTCCTGACCCGTTAGTTATCCCGATCCCGCTTCCCGCAGTGATAGTGCCAAGCGTGTATCCCGTTCCGTTACCAATCAGAATTTGTCCGTTCTCAGGTGTCGTACTTATCCCTGTACCGCCATTTGCTACTCCCAATATGTCTGCTACATCACTACTTAAACTGACAGGCGCACTGGTCAAAACGCCGCCAGATGCATGCAGTACCCCATCCGAGATTGTCGTAAATGTCATGCTCCCCACGATCAGATCGCCGGTGACACGGGCATCACCGTTTACATCCAGATCATACACCGGAGTACTCGTTCCGATTCCGACATTGCCGGCCATATAATACATATCATTGCCTGATACTTCCCACTGTCCTGAGATGTTATCTACTGCTATAGTAATTTTCTTCCCGTCAGGAGTAAGCATGATTCCGGAACCGGCGGCAAAGCTGATAGTATCCGTATTGGTTTCCGCAGAGATGAGGGTACCGCCGACATCAAATGTCTTAAATATTTTCTGCGCTGATCCCGGATCGGTGTTGCTGATCTGCAGTCCCGAAAGACCGATACCACTTCCTGCTGAAAAAGCGATATCACCTTTTTCTCCCTGAATGGATAATACCCCGGTATTTGCAATCTCAAGCCCATTTAACGTAATCCCCTTCCCCTGCGCAAAAATGACCTCTCCCCGCTGCCCTTGTACGGAAGAAACAATATTTGGACTTATAGCTTGTAATATCCCTTGCGTACTTGCCGAAACTGTGGGATTCTGCGGATCCCCCGAAACTGATATATTTGATCCGGAAAGAATAGAATATATCAAGTTTGATCCCGTTACTTTCCCTTTCCCTACATTGATGTTGGCACCGTGAGTCTCCACGCCACCATTGAGGTTGGATACTCCTGAGACTTCCAGACTCTTTTTGATCGCGACATCATCGAGAAATGAAACTTTCTTGCTGAAAAGAGCGGGGACATTGAATTTGAGAATATAATTTTTGGCAGTATTAGTCGTGCCTAGCACACGATGGGAAGGTATGACACCGCGAGCCTGATGAATACTGCCATTATGGAAAGCTGACAAAATACGTTCTCCAACTGAGAATCCGATTACCAGAAACAGAAGCGCAGCTGCCCCGAATGACGCATACGCAAAAAAGGGAACTTTTTTCTTTGCTTCCGGTATCGGAGCCTCTTCTCTAACATGTATGGGCTCAGGCTGCACTATCGCAGGCGTTTGGTCTGCAAGAAGCTTCGGCGCAGCCGTGTCCAAGTGAGCCGGAAAACTTGGACTTTTTTTTTCTTCAGCCTCAATCATCGTGCTGCCCACGAATGAAAAATTCGGCAAAGAATTCTGTTTGAAGTCATCGAGAAGTTTTTTACTGTAGCGGCGCTGATTACCTGCTGTTCTGAAGGGGACCAATATCTTTTTTTCTTCCCAACGTCTGAGCGTCGTCGGAGACACACCGAGGTATTTTGCAGCATCTTGTATTGATAATAATTTTTCGTTCATGGGCAGCTAAACGATATATCTTTTTAAGCTCAAATGGTGAGGTTTGCTCAAGTTTGGCTATATATATAATTACTACATATATTAATACTCTTGTCAATACGTAAAACAGCCTTAATAATCTTATCGTATTTACATCATCTTTTCTGAATTGAGGCTAAACATATTTTATGTGAAAAAATTTAGCCTCATTTTTCACAAAACACCAATTTCAGTGATTTACCACTAAAAAACATTGACTGAACAGATTGGTCATGGTAATCTGGGGGTATGATCCCTATCGCCTACACAGTCTCTCCGTACATACTCCGATATTTGGAGAAAATCGAAATGAGTCGAAGACAAATATTGCTGCATCCCATACCTCCAAAAAGAGAGCTGACACTCCAGTTTCAGACGTCAGTACAGCGTATTCACTATGGACTCGAACTATCCGGACAGACACTCAAACAGGAAACTATTACCACCATCCTCTCCAATCAGATTGTGATCACGTCCCAAAAAAACAGAGAACGATACGGCAAGATACAAAATACCGTTATCAACTACAAACTCGCATTGGATTTTGTGAAGAGAACTTGGACATTGGAGCCTCAAGCGATCACCGTAAAAGACCTGCAGGACATATATGCATTTCTCAGCAAAGAAAAAATTCCGACATCAGAAGATAATCTCCAAAATATTTTGGCATATCTCCAGTCTACATCAGATAATCCGTTTGTTCTTTCTGCACTGGCGAAATTGGAATTCCGCCGCGAGCTGCCAATATCTGATGAAAATGAAATTTTTTCGACACTCTGCGCGTATCTCTTCTTGTACAAAGGCGGTATGGATTGTCGAGGATTTCTTCTCCTCGAAAAACCTTGGAGTGATGATAAACGCATCTTTCTCGGGCAATACCAAACTACTATAGCAAAATCCAATATCACCAGCTGGATCGAATATTATGTGAAGCAAATCTCTGTCCAGTTGGAAAAGACATATCAGGATATCGCTCTTCCCCCGAATTCAGCGGAAGATACTAAAATCGGGACGCTCAATGAACGCCAAAAAACGATTATCACACTGCTGGAAGATCCCAACGCGATTATCACCAACAGGACAATTCAAAAAATCTTTCATATATCTCAAATTACTGCGTCTCGGGATTTGACGAAATTAACAATGCTCGGACTTCTCTATTCTCACGGAAAAGGTCGCTCAGTACGATACACTAAAGTATAGTTTTTAGATGATTGATATAATTCTATCATTGCAAGGATTCCGCCAGCTGCGCGTGCCGAGCGGGGCTCGGACACAGTTACCAGAGAGATTCCCGATCGAGTCGGGAATGACAAGAAAGAAGCTGGGAATTACGGTAGGATTGCCACGTCTGCTCTGCAGACTCGCAATGACACTTCCCTCCTCTATACTACTTATAAAATCCTTGACAAGGGCCATCATGCACAACTACTATTAAAGTAGCGTATTTCTATGAAAAAAATAACTGCCCATATTCTCATCAGCATGTTGCTGTTTTTTTGTTTTGTCAGCCAGACGAGTGCAGCCACAGATCTGGGCAACGGCACCGCGATTGGTGTCACCATCAACGCAAAAGATGTAAAAGACGGCGCGATCATCAGCAGCACCAAAGAAGGATACAAACTGACCTCTTCCCCATATGATGCGCAAGTCTTCGGTGTCATCAGTCTGAATCCGGCCGTTTACCTCATGAATGCCAGTTCGCCGTCTGATCTCCCACTCATCAGTACCGGACAAGTACGAATCCGCGTCTCCTCTATCAACGGCAATATCAAACGAGGCGATTTTATCGCGACATCCAAGATTCCCGGTGTCGCGCAGCTCGCGACAGAAAACGGATTTGTCGTAGGAACCGCTGAAGAAGAGTATGCAAGCAACGATCCCAATAAAATCGGAATGATTGAGGCGACACTCCATCCGCATTTTGCCAAAATCAACAATGACCTGACGAGAAATATTATGAACTCGTTTAATATGGGTTTTTCAGCAGCCCTTGAGACACCGCTTGGGGCTATCAGATATATGGTTTCAGGACTTATCGCACTTCTCTCCTTCTTCTTCGGATTCAGATATTTCGGCCGCGCATCCAACAGAGGTGTGGAAGCAATCGGGAGAAATCCGCTGGCGAAACAGGCAATTCTCACAAGTGTCATTATCAATTCCATCATCACTATAGCAATTATGTTCTTTGGTGTTGCGATTGCGTATCTGATTCTTGTACTATAAATGTAAGCAATTTATTTATCTATGATTGTTGATCAAGTAATCATCGTCTTTACTATTTCTGCCCTGCTGACGCTGGCGATTATTTTGCTGCTGATCGTCATCTATTACTCAAGGAGTTTGCAAAGACTACACCAAGTAGAACAGGAAAACAATAATTTGCAAAAACAGCTTTTGGAAAAACCTGCCGAGCTGCTGGAAAAAGCGCACAGTCAGTCGCTTGATATTATCAATCAGGCAAATAAGCAGGCCTCAGATATCCTCACCGCAACAAAAAATTTCGATAATGAATCAAACGCCGTCCTAAAAGAAAAGATCAACGCTCTTGAGAAAGATCAGGCAGTCGTATTTGCAAAAGCCTCCGAAGAAATGAAAACAGCGTACCAAAACATGCTCACCCAAATTCAAGAAGAAGATATCAATACGATCAGAACTATGACAAAAGAGATCCAATCAGATGTACTTGCGGATTTTCAGGAATTCCGTGCTGATCTGGAAAAAGAAACGATTAAATCCGAAAAGCTAGTAAAAGAAAAAGTCGATGAAGAATATCTATCAATCGAAAAAGAATTACAGGAATACAAAAAACAAAAGTACCAAAAACTTGATGAAGATATTTATAAAATTCTGTATCATGTCTCCGAAATCGTTTTCAGCCAGACAATTCCTTTTGATAAACACAAACAGCTCGTTACCGAAGCGCTTGAAACAGCAAAAAGAGAACAGGTGTTTAAGTAACTAATAACATAAAACTGATAACTAAAATATTGTTATTTGTTTTACGTTTTCAGTTAATTGAGATCCCCAGTCAAGCTGAGGATGACAAAATATAGAAAAACCAATACTAATTTATGGAAACAGCAACAAATTTCGATACGATTATCGCAAAACTCAGACTTACCAGCGAAGTAAAACAAGCGCATGTATGTTTGGAAGAATTTCTGAATAATTATTTCGCGCATGATAACGCGACAAATCTTGAGGCGTATTGCAGCAAATTACCCGGAGATCTCCCGCAACTTTTTAAAGATTTTTTCTTGCAGCGACCTACTGACTCACAAAGCCAAACAGAATACAAAAATAAAATTGATGCTCTTATAAAAAAATTGTATACCTGTAGAATCGTAGAAATCACCCTCGCTTTCAAACCCGATAATGCAGCAATCACCTACTTCTCTGATTGGATCAAAAAAAATGTAGGCAGTGATGCTGTCATTGATCTGCAATTCAATCCAAGTATCGTGGGAGGAGCGCAAATTATTTATAACGGTATGTATAAGGATTATTCTATCCGTAAAAAACTCGCAAGCGCGTATCAATTACAACGTGATGAAATAATGAACTTACTTAAATGAAAACATTTCAATACTATCTCCAAACATCTGAAGAAATCGGTTTTGTAACCCAATGTAATCAGTCCATTGTGTACGCAAGCGGTCTGCCCCAAACAACAATCATGGAAATCGTGATGTTTGAATCGGGAGAATTAGGTGTCGTGCTTTCTCTGAACAGAAATCAAGTAGAAATTTTGCTTCTCTCAAAATATTCCATAAAAGCAGGTACCCGTGTGACCCGCACGGGATCAAAACAGGAAATGCCCGTAGGATTTGAATTACTCGGAAAAACCATAAATCCGTTCGGACAACCGATGGATATAGGGACAACAATTGAAAAACCAAAAACATCACGTCCAATCGATATTGATCCGACAGGCATTAATACGAGAAAACATATCACCAGTCCATTTGAAACAGGCGTTACACTTGTAGATACTCTCGTTCCTCTCGGGAAAGGACAAAGACAGTTGGTGATTGGGGACCGAAAAACAGGAAAAACCAGTTTTCTCTATCAAACAATTTTGAAGCAGGCATCTCTGGGGACGATCTGCATCTATGCCGCCATTGGAAGAAAAAAAACCGATATTAAAAAGGTAGAAAATTTCTTTAAAGAATCAAATATCACCAACAATACTGTTATCGTCGCATCCGGCTCTGAAGATCCGGGCGGGGTTATTTATCTTACTCCATATGCGGCGATGACATTGGCAGAATATTTCCGGGATGAAGGGCATGATGTGCTCATCGTGTTGGATGATTTATTTACCCACGCGAAATTTTACCGCGAAATTATGCTGATCGGCAGAAGATTTCCAGGACGAAACGCCTACCCTGCCGACATCTTCTACACACATGCCAGACTTCTGGAACGCGCGGGAAATTTCGCGCTGCAAAATGGCGCGGAACACGCAATTACTTGCCTACCTGTCGTGGAGTCCGTCGAAGGAGATATCGCAGGCTTTATCCAAACGAATCTGATGTCCATGACTGATGGGCATATTTATTTCGATAATGACATGTTCGCCAAAGGACGGCGTCCCGCGATTAATCCGTTTCTTTCTGTTACTCGTGTCGGAAGACAGACCCAGACGCCTCTCCGACTCAGTCTTAATCGCGAGTTAAATAGTTTCCTCTCGCTTCATCAGCGTCTTGAAAATTTCAGCCATTTCAGCGCGGAAGCAGGTCCTGAAGTAAAGAGGACTATTGATGTCGCCGAAAAAATATTTGCCTACTTTACTCAAGGAGCCCAAGAAGTAAAACATTTAGAACTACAAATTATTATTTTCTGCTTATTATGGATTGATCATTGGACTGATATCCCGGCTATGGAACGTGACATGGCACAAATAAATCAAATGTATGAGAAGAGTATTCAGGCACAAGCAATGGTGAAAGAAATGGTCTCTGCATCCAATAATCTCAATGATCTTCTGCTGGATGTCCGACGACGAAAAGAAACGCTATTGAGCACACTCGGGACACAAACAGTACAAAACGCTGCAATCTAATTATGAATTATTTAAAAACAATCCTAGAACAAGTTGTTGACCTCTCCAATATTGAGGATATCATCAATGCATCAGAAGAAATCGCGAGTATGAAAATGCGCAAAATCCGCAACAATGTTCTCCAAAGCCGCGATCTCAATGATGAACTGACTGAAATATATCGCGAAGTTACTATTTCATACAAGAACCAACTGCTCCTCCTAGTACACGGGATCAATAGTACTGCGGCAACAACTGATCCCAATTTATCGCTGAAGAAAGGTAACGGGAAATATGCCTGCGTGTTTATCTCAGCGAATTCCGGCTTCTTTGCAAAGATTCTGGAGAAAACATACCATCAGTTCGTCAGCTTTTTGGAGCAGCATGATGTCGTGCCGGTCATCATCGGTGAATTCGGTAAGCGATTATTTATGAATGATTATCCCAACCGGGAATTTATCTATTATAAATTTGCCGAAGACAATACACAGGAATCAAACCTTCAGCAAATTACCAAAGCGCTCACTGATTATACAAACGTTATTATTTTTTATGCCAAATTTGAAACAATGGCAACCCAAAAAGTCACTTCCCTTGATGTTCTCGGCGAAGGCAAGCCTATTACGGATCAACCTGTTAAAACGATAGAATATCTCTTTGAACCATCGCTGGAAAAAATTGTTTCCTATTTCGAAGGCGAAATTTTTGCGGGAATTATCCAACAAGCAGTTACGGAATCTGACCTTGCACGATATGCATCCCGTATCACGACACTGGATATCGCCCGGGAAAACATTAATAATAGATTAAAGAGTATCAATCTCGAAAAACGTTTCGCGATCCATCGCATACAAAATAAAAAACAAACGGAAGCGCTTACGGGTCTCTCGCTTTGGAAATTAGCATAGACGGAGTGTCATACTGATTCTGCAATGCAGGAGACCTGCCTGCATTGCAGGCAGGAGGATCTCTCGCGCATGCGAGCATAATTTTCTGAGACAAGCTCAGAGTCTGACACAATACAATAACGTCATTCTGGCTTGTCCAGAATCTGATTCTGGAGGCCTTCCTACGGTCGTTCCCAGAATGACAAAAAAAATTGCTAAGCATTTATTGGCAATTGGAAAATAAAATTACTATAATAAATATATGAGTCTCGTTACAGGAAAAGTAGTCGCAGTCAGAGGACAAGTTGTAGAAATCGCCTTTACCGGCGACAAACCAAATGTGCACGATATTCTGGTTCTCGAAGAAGACCAGCTCACAAAAATGGAAGTATACACATCAGCCGGAGCTGATAGTTATTACTGTCTTTTGCTCACCTCAAGCAATACTATCCCAAGAGGTGCAAACGTCATCAATACCCGCAAGCCCGTTACCATCCCTGTAGGCGAAGAAATATTGGGAAGAGTTCTTGATCTGTTCGGCAATCCGAGAGATAAAGGTCCTCAAATCCAAACAAAAGAATACTGGCCCATTTATCGTGACACACCACTCTACGCTGAAGTCACTGTCCCCAAAGAAATCCTTATAACCGGGATCAAAGGTATCGACCTCTTTTGTCCGATTCTGCGGGGAGGGAAAATTGGTCTTTTCGGAGGCGCGGGTGTCGGAAAAACTATTCTATTGACCGAAATAATCCATAACGTCATCCAGCTTTCGCCTTCCCAAAACAATAATAAAACGCTCTCGGTTTTCGCGGGTATCGGAGAGCGTACACGTGAAGGTCAGGAATTGGTTCAGTCACTCGAATCAGGCGGTGTTCTCCCTTACGCGACATTGGTATTCGGGCACATGGGAGAAAATCCGGCTATCAGATTTCTCACAGGCGCGACAGCACTGACTATATCGGAATATTTCCGAGACGTCCTCAAAAAAGACGTATTATTCTTTGCGGACAATGTGTTTCGTCTCGCGCAAGCAGGCAATGAATTGTCCCTCCTGATGAACTCTATCCCTTCTGAAGACAGTTATCAAGCAACCCTCGCCAGTGAGATGGCATCATTTCATGAACGACTCGCATCGACCAAAACAAATAGCATAACGTCTATCGAGGCTATTTATGTACCTAATGACGATATTCTGGACCAAGGAGTACAGTCAATTCTCCCATATCTTGACTCAACCATTATTCTCTCCCGTCAAATTTACCAGGAAGGAAAACTTCCTGCTATTGATTTCATCGCCTCCACATCTTCAGCGCTCGCACCTGAATTTGTCGGACAGGATCACTATAAAACCGCATTGCTGGCGCAAAGTATCCTCAAAAAAGCAGTTTCGATCGAACGCATCGTACAGCTTATCGGCGAAAACGAATTAAATGTCGAGGATCAAGTCATTTACAAACGGGCAAAAATTCTCAGAGCTTACTTTACGCAAAGTTTTCATACCGTTGAAAAACAAACAGGAAGAAAAGGAAAATTTGTCCCGATCGAAACAACTATCAAAGATACAAACGATATCATCAGCGGTGTCTACGACGCGGTCAGTGAAGAACGATTTATGTTTATCGGTGAGGCAAAAGAAGCGATAGCTCCTATAGCGATAGGACAAGCTCCTCTGACACAAAAAGCAGAGCAGCCGCAGGTAGCGCCGCAAAATCCACAGCAACCACAGACCCCACCCACACAACCACAACCATCACCGCAAACTGCTCCAGCACCGCAGCCGCAAACGACACCGCAGGAGCAGCAGGATAAACAATGACGGATTCAACGACCCAGCCGCAACAACCAACACAAAAACAGGAAAAAGAACAAATTCCTGAAAGTATACACGTAATGGTGCGAAACAGAAGACAAGTGCTTTTCGAAGATGACGTAAAAGCAGTCACATCACGCAATGATACGGGACTCTTTGATGTCCTGCCGGAGCATTCCAACTTTATATCCGTAATTAAAGAAAAAATACTCCTCCATAAAAAAAGCGGCGAGCAATACGAAATTGTCGTACAAAACGGTATTATGAAAGTGAAAAACAATACAGTGAGGTGTTATATCGACTTAATTTCGCACGAAACAAAGTAAAACGGGTTTATTTCTTCTTACGCTCTTCTTCGAGGTATATCTGACTCAAATCAAACTTATCCCAATCAAAAATATCTTTTCTATCAAACATAATTTTGATCTCCCGTTCTGCTGCTTCAGGACTTTCAGAAGCATGAATAAGGTTATATTGCTGACTCATAGCGAAGTCCCCGCGAATTGTGCCCGGCTCAGCATCTCTTGCCTTGGTAATACCGATCATCTTTCGTACAGTCACGGCAGCATCTATCCCTTCCCACAGCATGGCGATAACAGGATAGGACTTCATATATGACTTTAATGCGGGGAAAAATGAACGATCTTTGTGATGAGAATACCATTCATCAAGAATTTCATCATTCAAAGCAATCATTTTGAGCGCGGACAGCTTAAGCCCTTTTTGTTCGAAACGCTGGATAATAATGCCTATCAGGCCTCGCTGTACACCATCAGGTTTTACCAATACGACTGTTTGTTCCATAACGTTATAATTTTAACAGACCTTCCAATTTCTGTCTATCGGTAAAGTTACCGATTAAGGCGAGATTGAGAGACTTATCAATAAAAAATTCTTTTCCTACTGCTTCAATTTCTTCTTTGGTGACAGCATCTATCTGCGCGATAATCTCATCAGGATTCTCAATCACCGGTTCCAATAGCTCCTGATGGGCATAGAATCCTGCTACAGACCTGCTATCCTCCAAATCCAATACCAAATGTCCCTTGATAAATTCCTTCGCTTTCTGCAGCTCCTCATCCGTAAGCCCTATATTCCCTTGGGAAATTTTACTATACTCTCCTACCATTACCTCGATTGCCTCCACCACTCTTTTGGGGTCGATACCAGCCGTAGAAACGAGCGTTCCCACATCAGCATATTCTTCAGCGCTGGAACGTACATAGTACGCGAGTCCCCGTTTCTCCCGCACTTCATGGAAAAGTCTTGATGACATACCGCCTCCCAAAATTGCAGACAATACCGAAAGCGCGTATCGTTTTGTAGAACTTATGGAAACAGTTCTCACCCCCAAAGCGACATGAATCTGTTCTGTCTGTTTTTCTTTAATAAATACAGCTGGATTTTGCTGGGATTCAGTAATATGTTCATATGATTTTGTCGGAAACTGCTGCATTCCTCCAAAATACTGCTCAACCATAGCAGTAGACTGCTCTTCATCAATACCTCCAGCAACCACGACCGTCATATTGGACGCGCTATATAATTGATTCATATACGCGACAAAATCATCACGCGTCGTATTCATAATATTCTCTTTAAGCCCCGCGATATCCCATCCCATCGGTGTATCACCATACAAAAGCTGTTCATAAATGTCTCCTAATTTTCGTGCGGGCATATCCTCATACATATTAATTTCTTCGATAATGACGCCTTTTTCTTTGGCAATTTCTTCAGGATCAAGTTTGGAATGCATAAGCATATCGCTTAGTAAATCTATAGAAGTCTCGATTCTTGTATTTGCTGTTTTTATATAATAGCCGACTGTTTCTTTGCTGGTAAACGCGTTGAATTCCCCTCCCATACCATCGATAAGCGAAGATATCGCAAGCGCTGACGGCCGCTTGGTGGTACCCTTAAACGCCATATGCTCAAGAAAATGCGCGATACCGTTATTTTGTTTGGTTTCATACCTGCTGCCTGCACCCACCATAACCATCACAGTAGCGCTTCCGAGTGAAGGCATGGCAACAGTCAGGATTCTGAGGCCATTTGGTAATACTTTTTTTGTAAATTTCATACTTTCACGAAAAACCTATTGTATCAGCTTCTCATTTTTTTACAAGCATCAGCCGGAGAATGTGCGTTTACTGTCCTCCGATATTGGTCAGCTCACGAATGAAGAGATTGTAATCAAACTGATTGACATCGCCATCGTCATTCAAGTCTGTTTGTAGCTTTCTATAATCATCACAATCGATTGCCGGAAGTAGATCACTATAGCAGCCGATGATGAGGTTGTAATCCATGATGTTGATCTGATTATCATTATTGGTGTCACCATTAACGAGTGTGGTGCTTGGGAAAGTGACTGTACTGCCATTGGTTATTGTCTGAATCCCCGCAAACAAACCTCGCAGATAATGATCTGTCTTCACTTTTACGGTATAAATACCGGTGGTAAATTGATTACCAAGGTCAATACTTCCCTCAAAATTGCCGTTCCCCAAGTTATAGGTAATCTTTCCCTGCTGACTGGTGACCAGTTGATTTTGCACATCATAGATATCAATCGTAGCATCTCGCTGCGGATGTAATGGATACAGGTTCCCCGTTGCGTTCGGATTCACACTGTCTCCTCCTTTACCGATACCATGAAGGAATACTGAAAATTTCGCGATAGTATTACCGGGGACAGGTGTCGGAGATGGCATCGGTGTATTTGTGGGAATGAATTGTGTCGGAGTAGGCACATCTGTCGGGAATGGTGTCGCGGTCGCAGGGATAGCTGTAGGATAAGGTGTTTGAGTAGGATAGGGTGTATACGTCGGATACGGCGTTGATGTAGGTCTTGGTGTCGGAGTAGCAGTTGGACGAGGTGTGGCCGTAGGTAATGGCAATGGTGTCGCAGTTGGCTGCGGCACAGGCGTACTGGTCGGACGAGGTGTAGGAGTAGCAGTCGGCCATGGTGTCGCGGTCGGAAGTGACGTCGGGACCACAATTGCAGGCTTAAATGAAGCCCCAATTGCTGCCCAACTGGAACCTCCTCCTATCGTAAAATTAGATTGATACGATCCCGCAGGTGAAATCCGATCCTCCGAATAAAATCTTTCATTGTTTGCATAATCAAGGGTGGAATGTCGAAGCGTATAACCGCTTCCGGGCGTAATACCGGTACCATTTCCCCAATTATCTACCCCTACCGCGAAATACAACTCATTATTTATACTTGTGGTAAGTGTACCTCCGTTTGGCGTCGTAGAATACCCGGTTGCTCCCGCAACTTTATCCAATGGAGCATAGGTATCATATCCGGAATACTCATAAATACCGATATTGCTGTCCGTATAATCAGAGAACGTAACGGTAACCGTAGTTTGTCCTGGAATGGCGTTTTTCACATAATAAAGCTGCACGCAATCATTCGTCCCGTTATAGGCGCAGCGTATAGATGTAACAGGATTATATGTATTACCTCTGTTGTCATAAATCCTCGTTATGGTTCCCTGATACCAACTAACAGGAACAACAATCAGGTTGCCCGCCGTTACATTCGCGGGAAACGAAACAGACTTTGATGGACCTCCTTGAGAAAGGAAATTCTGCTGCACAAGTCTCTGCCCAGTACTGGTTGTCGTGGCCACAGATGATGTAGTATCTGCCAAACGGTAGAGCTCAATACCGGAAAGATTGAAATCGCCTCCTGCTGTTTGCTTGAGAGATAAATTGCCGTCAGAAACTGTAACATTATACGGCCCCAACTTTCTCCATTGCCCCGCAGCGCCCGAATAAATATTTACTCCCGCAGGCTGTCCTTCCAAAGAGAAACTAAACGTTTCCGGCTGATCATATGAATCTTCCCAATTATAAACATATACCTGATAACTGCCATTGATAACGGGAATATTCATATCAACCCGATACCATACGGATGAACGCATCATCTGCGCGAAACTCGAACTTGTCGTAGGATTGAGAGGAATAGATGGATCTGAAAACCGTTCGGGAGAAAGAATATATTGAACACCCGCTTCAGCATCCGATAAAAATTTGACACCATCGACATAGATAGTCGGTCCATTAAAATTTATGGCTTTCTCCAATACAAAAGATGCTGCCGCTTTACTTCGCTGATTTTGCCGCTGTTGCGTAAACGTCACGGTAAGAAGCAATGCTAACCCCATCAAGCCAATACCGGCTATCGTGATTTTTGCTCGTTTTGAAAAACCTGATTTATTTGGCGCTTCCATAAAAATAAACTACAAAATGCAGTAATTTTAGTACACCAAAAATAGCATCACTCTGTCAAGCAACAATTTTCACAGAAAGCGTGGTTGTGAAAATATTACATTCGTTCCGGAGCTGCAATCCCGAGGAGATGTAATCCTTCTTTAAGCGTTTTCCCTGTCATCTGTGTCAAACGCAGACGAAATACTTTTTGCGGACCTTCAGATTTCAAAATAGGACATCGCTGATAAAAAAGATTAAATGCCTGTGCTAGCTCAAACAGATACGAGGTAATGACATTGGGTGCAAGCGTTTTTGAGGCAATTGTAAGGACATCATCAAATCGCAGAAGATGTATCATGATACTGCGTTCTTCAGGTGTAAGTTCGATAAAAGACATCTCCTCACCTATCTCAGCTGCATTTTCTTTCCGCAACACACTTTGCGTTCTGGCGTAAGAGTACTGAATATACGGACCAGAATTACCATCCAGCGAAACTGATTTATTAATATTAAAAGAAACGTTTTGTCCTGTCCCGACTTGCAGCACTGAATACTTTATTGCACCAATTGCGATCTTTTCCACCGTATCATCAAGCTCTTCGGCTGGGGTTCTTTCACCTTTCATGATCTCTCTTACTTTTATTTTTACCTGATCAATGAGCCAGTCGACCCGCAGCACATCTCCGGTACGGGAACTCATTTTGCGATCGGCAAACTGCACCATGCCCATGGAGATATGATGTTGTTTGTCTTTAAACTTCTCCGCGTCAAGCAGTTCAAGTGCTTTAAAGACAACCTTGAAATATCCTTCCTGCTCATTTCCGACCACATGAATTTTTTTATCAAAGGGAAACGCCCGATATTCATTAAAGGCGTTTCCCATTTCCTTCCCTTCATACGTAGGATTTCCTGCCTGAGTAATAAATACTCGTGTATGCAGCCCGTATTTTTCGCCGGGGAAAACAATCGCGCCATTCTGTTTTTCAAAGATATCTCCTGTATAATCCTGTACAATCCGCAATCCTTCCCGAGCGACTTCAGATTCAAAAAATAATCTGTCAAACTTGGTATAAAACCGCATATAAAAATCATCATAATAATCCAAACTCCACTTTCTGGTAAGCTTATACAGTTTATTTGTTTCCGAACCCTCATCATATAGTTGTTTATTGATCGTATCTATTTTCTCTTTTTCCGCTTCATAATCCGTGCTTCCGCGGGCATATCCTTCTCCCAAAAAATGCGCTTTATCACTATTGGACCATTTCCCCACTTCCACAATATCCAGCTTCCGCTCAGCAAGCAAAAGCTCTATTCCATACAATGCTTTTGCGACATGCAGGCCGATATCCCCTTGATAATTCGCGCGAAATACACTATTTCCCTTTGATTCCAACAATCGTGCCACCGCCTCACCCGTAATAAGTGTCCGCATATGTCCGATATGCATCTCTTTATGTGTATTGGGATGCGCGTACTCGATAAAAAACTTTTGAGACTGAACACCGGGTGTTATCTGTTTATACTCCCTACTGAAAAGTGTATTTGCCAACCACTTCTCATCCAGCCAAAAATTAATAAATCCGGGTTTTACGACTTCCACCCGCGTAAGCATGGGCGTTTTTGCATTGACAATTTTTTCTCTCAGTAATTCTCCAAGCTCCATCGGAGATTTGCCATATTTTTTTGCAAATGCCATACTTGCATTCGTGGAATAATCTCCTTTTGCGGCATCTGTATTGGCGGCTATCTGAATATTGTACTCATCGATGCCTGCCTCCACCAATGCATCATGTACTACTTTTTGTAATATCTGTATAATCATGTACACAAGTATACCAAATTCATCTTCCAAATTTCCATTTTTCAGTTTTCAATTCTCAGTTACTATATGTTATTTTTATATTCAAAAATTAGCTTATTCATGCAACTATCCACTATAAAAAGAGCAATCTCCTCTTGCATTTACTCATAAAAACTGATAGCGTAAAGATATATCTTTATGAAAGTATTAATCGTCGATGATGATCAATTAACTGCCACGACTTGGGCAATGGGTTTGAAGAGCGCCGGTATGGAAGTTATTACCGCCGCAAGCGGACAAGAAGGACTGAATCAGGTAAAAACACAAAAACCTGATCTGGTATTACTTGATCAGATCATGCCTGATATGCTCGGGAATGTCGTTCTCAATACATTAAAGCAGGATCCTGAGACCACCAATATCCCCGTCATGCTTATTTCCAATTATAATGAGGCGCAGATGATGAAAGAAGCAATTGAGATAGGCGCAATTGACTACATTCTCAAGTATCAAATTGAGACAAATGACCTCGTTGAAAAAGTAAAAAGTTTGATGGATGAATTAAAAGAGACGCCTATCCAAGCTCCCACAGAGATTGTCCAACCACAAACCAATACCAGTCCCGCTACACAGAGCACAAGTGAAGAAGCAAAAACAGATTAAGTAAAATATGGCTGCCTATGAACACATCTGCCACTGACTACCAAAAAGTAATCACTGAAATTCTGCAAAAACAGATGGTTATTTTAGGTCCTCAAATTACGCTTATCAAAGCGCGTAACGTACAAGGAATGAAAGTCGCCGATGACGGGAAAGTACTATCGATGGAAGGAAATGGACATGCCCTGAGTGTCAAAATTCTGGAAGAATTCCGTGAATTATCTCCCCTCATCGTAAAAAAGACTATGCAACCGCTGCTCAATGCTATTCTCTACTCTTCTACACCTCCTTCAACCGCAGATCAGAAGACAGAACTTCACGATAAAAAAGAAACACCTATTGAAAATGTAACCAGCGAACAAAAAAAATGATAACACTTATTGCCATATCTATCGGAGCAACCATTATTTTTGGTATCGCGGCAATTGTTTTTTCATGGAAAGAAGAACAGGCGATTCAAAAACTCGTAGAAAACGAAGTACACCAAAAACAGCGGCTTTATGAAATTACAATGCTCAAAGAAGTACAGGATCGCATCGGGTACTCACTTGATGTCGAACAAGTTGTTTCTGTCATTACCGAAAGTCTGGACGCGTTATTAAAATACTCGACAGTTTCTGCAATTATCAAAAAAGACGATATCCTTATTTTCAAAACACACCTCAAAGAATCCGTCAGCAGGCATTATATCGAAATGGTAAAGATACATATGCTTAATTCGTATGCTGCGCTGGAGGAAAGTACGCCTTCGCAAGTTCTTGACGGCAATATCTCAGGTGTCGCCATCGACGATCTCAGCCATACAGAACCACTCTCATACTTCCATATCCCAATCATTGTCAATGATAAAACTGTCAGTTTACTCAATGTTTCTTCAGCACAGCAAAATGCCTACAGTGAAGAAGAAATGACCACGCTGTACAAAATCGCAAATATGGCCTCAGAAGCGCTTTCACGACTTGAAAAAATTCTGTCACTCGAGAAAGGGAAACTGATGGCTATGGTCGGAAGTCTCGCGGACGGTTTGTTTATGGTAGATGTAAACGGACAACTTACTGTTATCAATGATGCCGCCAAAGACTTTCTCAAAATCCCCAAAGAAAATCCGACAACAATAGATTTGTTAAGCGCTTTGCCCAATACGTATGATTTCAGCTCCAAAATACAAAGATCTATCACGCACAAGCGTGTTATCGAAGAAAAAGAAGTAAAGATTGATGAAAAGATATTCCAAATTTTTATTACTCCGGTATTTGATGAAAGTATCACGACTGAAAAGAAAGTTATCGGCGCCTCAGTTCTGCTGCATGATATTACTCTTGAAAAATCTGTCGCAAAGATGAAAGAGGACTTTACCAATGTCATGGTCCATGAACTGCGCAGTCCCCTAACCGCGATCAAAGCAAGCTCTGAGCTGCTTATGTCTCCTCCCGCGCCTCTTTCTGAAGAAGAGAAGAATAAAATTATCGGACTCATTTCAGGGCAGTCAAGAAAAATGCTGGATGAAGTATCACTCATCCTTGACGCGGCCAAACTTGAAGCAGGTCTGTTTACCATTCAACCGATGCCGGGCGACTTCAAGAAACTTATCCATGACAGAATATCCGTCTTCACAGCGCAAGCACATGAACGATTCATCACTCTTACCGAAGAAGTTGATTCCTCTATCCCGACATTCTCATTTGACCCGATTCATATGGGACAAGTGATCAATAATCTTATTTCCAACAGTTTGAAATTCACCCAGTCTGGCGGCACAATCAAAGTGACTGCAAAACCTGCAATCGGATCTATCATGGTAAGTGTTTCGGATACAGGCGCAGGTATCCCCAAAGAAAAGCAGCATTTACTGTTTACCAAATTTACACAGTTGGGAAATTCCGAACATGGAGCTGTCGGGACAGGCCTGGGACTCTATATCGTTAAAGGTGTGGTAGAAGCCCACGGGGGTCAAGTTCGCGTCGAATCAGAAGAAGGAAAGGGAACGACAATTTCATTTAATATACCCACGGAAATTGCCGAAAAAACAGAGGCGCCTGAAACACATTCTCTTCACACAGGCGGATCAGGGATTGTGACGATCAACAAACATCAAAAAGTGCTGAATTAATGTAATTATATTCATCAATTGATCAAAGAAAAATCAGCCGGCAATCTGCGTAAATTTCCCTTCAATCATATCATAGTGTGGTCTTCCTATAGCTACTTCCCATGGGACTTCAGGTTGGTGATTAATACGTAAATTTGATCGAACACTTGCCATATTGCCTGAATATATATCAAAGACAACTTCTTCAATCCCTCTCGAAGAAGCAAGGCCTAAAGAATCACGCCTCAATGCATCACCCAGACCTGATTTACGGACATCTGCGCGACAATCAAAAGCAAATTCACCAACTCTTGCTTCTTCACCAATATCACACATAATAGCAGTACCTACAACCTGCTTAGAGGAGTCACGAGCGATTAATACAGCACTATCTTTATTGCACATCATACGTCTCACTTCTGATGCAGGGTCGCCTAGTTTTGAAGCTCCAAAACGATGCCGCATATCCTTTTCATCAAAATCAGCATAATAATTGACGATATCATCAATCCTCTTTTCAGGAAGACCGTTAGGATAATATGAAACAAAAAACTGAGAAACAACTGCCTCTGATTTATCTTTTTCTTGAGAAGTTGCCTCTGTTATTTCTCTCAGATAAACAGCCTTCCCATCATTATTAGCTTTATTAGCAATTGCATCATACTCTTCTTGAGGATATACCTCAGATAATACCATCCGTTTGGGGCGAAGAATTTCTCCGGCGAATTTAAGGGGAAGTGTCGCCATGTCACTTCCGAAACGGGCAGTATCCATAGCAAAAACTGCAGCACCTTTTCCCAATTCAGCTGAACCTCGCGCGACACGAACCGGTTTTTCAAACCTTTTTCGTAATATTCGTATTTTTGCATCCGAGTTTTTTGTCTCTGATGATATATGTCTGGGTTGTGCTTCTACCATAATAACAAAAGATAAGTATACACTATAAGTCTATTAATTACAACCCTCGCTATGATGAAATATAAAATGGTGCTATGTTTAACGTTTCGTAGAGTGTGCTTTTAATTATTTTTTTGAATCTAAATAAATAATTGTTTTTAAAAAAATCTTTTTTATAATGAAAAAGAGTATATAATAACCCAATAAATATGTAAATATTCTTAATTACTATAAGACTAATATACTGACGCGAACCTGACTCCTACCTGACATTTCTATTTTTTTACCCTCCAAGCTTGACCATCCGTTATGATTTCGATATCATCCCGCTGATCCGTCCTCATATAAGGAATTCCGGATTCTGTAAACATATCCAAAACAGCGGTATGCGGGTGACCATAATTATTCTTTCCTACAGAAATGGCAATAAATTGAGGCTGCAATTGTGTCAAAATGTCTTTATTCATACTCGTCTTTGATCCGTGATGTGGAGACTGCAATACTTCGATACTCCCTTCGCTCTCTGCGGCTGCCTTTTGTAAGGCAGCCGCAGGAATATCTCCTGTCAGAAGCGTATCAAAATCACCGTACCGAATATGTGTTATCAATGATACATTTTCTGATGCCTCCCCTATCCCGATATTTGTGCTGATTGCGTCAACTTCTTCGCGTTTGGGAGAAAGCGCTATAAACGATACTTCATCAAGAACAAAACTATCTCCCGCGTAAAGATACTGAATCGTTGCACGTCGTACGATGTCTTTATACATTTCCGCATTTGAGGACACTGCTTCTGTCATCATTGTGTGGACAGCATACAAGGGAAACACAAAATGGAACCCCAAATAATGATCCGCGTGCGGATGGGAAAGTATGATTGCGTGCAGATTTCGCTGCCAGAAAGGGATATGGCGATTCAAACAATGCAACACGGATTTATCCGGCCCGCCATCTACCAAGACATACTTATTTTTTGGTGTTTTGATAAGAATCGCGTCTCCCTGTCCGACAGCACAAAAAATGATATGCAATTTGTCATCATGCAGGGTGTATTTCTGGTATACACCGATGCCGATAACACTGCTCATAAGTAGCAAACAAATAATAATATACTTCTTCATGGATACTTTTTTGTCATTGCGATCCTGCAAAGCAGGAGAAGCATCTCTCGTGTATGCGAGGATATACCCCCCCATCGTTTCAGCCTCTCAAAAACATTTATTCTTTTTTATGTACTTTGCACCGGCAAAGTACCAAAACTCTCGAGCTAGTGAAGTCGCGCTAAAATTATTCTATTCGCTTGTCGGGGGAAATCCTTCCCCCTGTCGCACAAGGCGACGAATCCCCCTGACGTCTCATTCCATAATTTTTTAACGCACTTTGTTCACGCGCTCGATAATGGCATATTTTTTGTTTTTAGTTTTATGTTATTAGTTCCTTGAGATTGCCGCTCCGAGCTGAGCTCGGCGCGGCAATGACACATCGTTCATAAACTTGCCCGTAGCTCCTAATACTTACCCCTCATCTTTCATCTCCCCTACCTTCCCCTTCCACGTCTTTTTATGCAACACAATTGCTGTCAAAAATAAATAATACGCCCAGAGAAATGGCCAAGGAATTCTCGGTAGCATGATGACGCCACCCAAGCTACCGAATAAAGCAATAATCCATTCAACATACAAAAGTAAGGGAAGACTCAGAAGGATGAGAAAATGTGCGGCAGCCGCACAGACTATACCTATCGCGGCTGCCGCCGCTCCCAATGTCATCACCAAAGGAATCGTCCAGAGAATCAGCATATTTACTGCTAGCGAATAGATACCAAACGTTCCGAATACAGCGATCAACAACGGAAATGTCGCGATCTGCGCGGCAAGTGTCGTCGTGAGAATGTCAAAAAATAACGTTTTGGGGAACGAAAAAAGCGGCTGCAAACAGATAATCCCCAGTGTCGCCAAAAATGATAACTGAAAACCCAGATCGAAAAGATACCCAGGCTGATACAAAAGCATCACGTACCCGCTGAGAAACACTGACCAAACGGCAAATTGCTGTCTGCCGGTGAGTGCTGCCCCGAAAGCAAGCATCCCCATAATCGCGGCACGGATAATCGATGGTTGCATCCCCACCATAAAAACATAAAATAAAACGCCAAGTGATGCGGCGGCGATGGCATACTGCCGCCGCATCACCTTCCCGAACACCAATATGCAAGCCGCTGCAACAAACGCGATATTCATACCCGATGCCGCGACGATATGCATCACACCTGTATTCCGCAATGCGGCAAGGAAATCATCAGGGAACTGTTCTTTCGCCCCAAACACAATCCCCATCAATAAACTTGCGGAAATGGGAGGAAGCACTCCCTCATATAAAATCCTGCTTCTTGCACGAAGGATATTTGCCGCGGCAATAAACCCATTTGAAGACTCCGAAAGAAGACGTATTTTCGGATAGCTGCTGCTGAAAAATACTCTCTTTTCTTCCGTTTCTTTTACCGTTACCTTCCCCTCAATCTGAAGTACTTGCCCTGTATGATACTGCGGAGATGCTACGGTAGTAATAAAAATATTCTGATTATGCGAGTCTTTTATGGAGAATTTCTGGCCTCTGTTACTGAGCTCCGGCTCTTCCTGCAATGTAACCTTCGTGACTAGAGCAGGAGATGTCCGGTAATCCGGCATTGTCTGATAATAACCCGAGAATCGATACCATAAGACAACAATACTGAGGGCAAAAAGTACATACTTCATTTCAGTAGACGCTAATTTTATCTTTAATTTTTTCAAAGACACTTGCCCCAACGACCTTCTTCTGTGTCAATTCATTGATGGATTGATATGGCCTGTTGGCGATAATCTTTTCGGCTGTCACTTTGCCGATTCCCGGAAGTGTATCCAACTCCGATTCAGCTGCCTGATTAATATTAATGCCATTGCCGGATGATGTCTGTGAAACCATATCCTGATCACTTTTCACAACCTCTTCTGACGTCACCTGCGCCTCTCCAAGGCTTGGAATATACAACTTTGCTCCATCTGATAGTTTTGCCGCGAGATTGAGTGTCTGAGCGATTCTCATGCTGTCTGCCGTATCCGAAATCCCTCCCGCCATGAGAATCGCGTCTTTAATCCTGCTCTCTGCGGAAAGAGAATACACACCGGGTTTACGGACAGCACCGGAGACATCCACCAGAATCTTTTTCGACTTTGCGGGAGAGATATTTGTGTTGGTTTTTATTTGCATTTCCCCGGTTGCTGTACTTCCGGAAGCTATTTTTATGGAATCTTCATTGCCTGCAGGAAACAAACTGATTATGCCCATCACAAGGAAAAAAATTCCCAAAGAACCCACACCGGCAATAGATTTGTGTTCTTTTACGACTCTCAGCAGATTGTTCCATATCTCTAGCATAATTATATTATGATGAGATATATTTCTATTGTAAAGAGGCATAAGGTGTAATTAACTGTCGAGCGCGTGAAGAATGATATGTCATCCTGCAAATGGGGAAATCTCTCATCGTCATTGCGAGCGAAGCCGCGTTTGACGCGGCGAAGCGAAGCAATCTCTTCATTATATATTTTCTTTTTTCTTGTACTTTGCACCGGCAAAGTACCAAAACTCCCGAGCTATCGAAGTTGCACTAAAATTGCATCGTTCGCTGTCGGGGGAAGTCCTCCCCCTGTCGCACAAGGCGACGAATCCCCCTGACGACTCACTCCACAATTTCTTCACGTGCTTTGTTCGAACGCTCGAAAATAAATGACAAATTATACAACCACATAATTAATAATCTTCCCGGGGATGTAGATGATTTTCTTCACATTTCCTTCTAAAAACTTCTGCACACTACTCTCACCTGATACCAGCTGCTCAACCATCTGCTGATTGCCCTTTTCATCTGCGGGGATAGTTACAGTTCCGCGCAATTTTCCATTGACTTGTATCGCGATCGTCAACGATTCTTCAACGATATATTTGGCGTCATATGATGGCCACAAGCTACGATGAATCGACCAGTGCCCTTTTTTCGCGGCTTCCTCTTGGAAACCAAGCATCTCCCATAATTCCTCCGTCATATGTGGCGCAAACGGGGCAAGCAATTGCAGATAGACCTTTACTTCCTCTCTCGCGACAGCATCCTGCTTTGATAAGGCATTGTAGTAAATCATCAACTTCGCGATCGCGGTATTATAGCGAAGATTCTCCAGATCATCCGTCACACCTTTGATGGTTTCATGCATCAATTTCAGACGCTCTTTTGAAAGCGTTTCCTCACCAGCATCATTCCATTTGCTCAAGAGATTCCACACACGCTTGAGGAACCTGCTCATACCATCTATGCCGCTATCACGGAAATCTCCACCTTGATTAAAGGGTCCCAAGAACTGCAGATAGATACGCAATGTGTCCGCGCCGTATTTCGCGATATATTCATCAGGATTGATTATATTTCCCTTGCTTTTGCTCATCTTCGCCCCATCCTTGATGATAAGTCCATGTGCGTAGAACCTACTGAACGGCTCCTCGAAATCCACAAATCCCATATCTTTGAGTGCCATCGTGATAAAGCGAGAATACAACAGATGCAGCACGGAATGCTCGGCACCGCCTATATACATGGTTACGGGGAGGCGGTTTGTCCTCACAGCAGCCTTTCCTTTTTCCTCCGCTGTTGCATCCCTAAATCTGTTACTCATATTGTGCGACATAGGGAACGGAATATGTTTGAGATCCGTCGCAAGATATCTGAGAAAATACCAGCTGGAATCAAGAAATGTGTCGGATACATCAGTCTCACGGGTAGCATCACTACCGCACGCTGGACATGTCGTTTTATAGAATTCCGGCGAGCTTGCCAACGGCGACTTTCCTGTTCCAAGCGGTTTAAAATCTTTCAGATATGGCAATTCCACTGGCAGATCTTTCTCCGAGACAGGCACCCATCCCGCGTTTTCTTTCATTGGAAATTCATTTAATATATCAGGCAATTCGGTCACTCCTGCGCTTTTATTGAAGTGGCCATGATTTGCAAAGACACATACTTTCGGATTAAGAATAGCATAACTTTTCTCAATAGTAAGCGGGATATATGGATCATTATCAGAAAGATACATTGTTGTTTGCGCGATCAAATCAGCTACTTCATCAATGGATGCAAGTGTTTTATTAAACGTTTGTATTTTCTTTATACCTTCTTTGCTACATCCCGCTTTTTCCAAATTTCTCCATGTTTCCTCTCCCTGCTCGTTTCCTGTCGGAGCAACTAGAAGAAGTTTCTCAATTGGTAATCTATTCTTTCTTATATAAGCAATTGCTGCGGGAGCTCCCAAACTATGCGCGACCACAAAAATACGATCTTCTTTCTTTAAAGAAAGTTTTTCCAGAGCAGTAACCCATTCTTCAAGTGTAGGATTATCGGGATCGGGCAAATCAGGAATCAACACGTCATATCCACGTTCTTCCATAGCTTCTTTAAACCACGGAAACCAATTTTCTTTGCTGCTTCCTGATAATCCATGCAGCAGCAATATCTTCATTTTCCGTTTTTTGCAATGTTCACAAAATACCATCGGAATCGGCGGACCCCAATAGCGCTGACGACTGATTAACCAGTCTCGGAGATGATACGACACTTCCTTTTTTCCGTATCCTTCTTTTTCCATGTAATCCATTATTGCATGCGTAGCATCATGGATATTCATGCCATTTAGTACACCGGAATTGATCATTTCTCCAGCCTCCTCCTGTACTTGTGAAATGTCCGTAATAGCCGATGTATCCCCATCAGCGCCTGTAACGACACGAATTATCGGCAGTCCGAACTTTTGCGCGAACTGGAAATCCCGCTTATCATGCCCAGGTACGCCTACCAACGCACCAGTACCGAACCCACCAAGCACAAAATCCGATATCCACACAGGCATTTTATAATTTGTGAGAGGATTTATCGCGTAAACCCCCGTGAAAACTCCTGTTTTTTCCTTCCCTTCAGCAACTCTTTCTATATCAGACTTACTCAAACTGTCTTTAATATACGATTCCACAGCTTTTCTCTGCTCTTTTGTGGCAATTTTTACGGCAAGAGGATGCTCAGGCGCGATCGCGATAAAGGTCGCGCCATAATTGGTATCGGGACGGGTTGTAAATACCGTGACTGTCTCTTTTGTACCTTCTATAACGTAGGTGATATTAATACCTTCCTTCTTGCCTATCCAGTTGGTCTGCGCACTCCGAACCTTATCTGCCCAATCAAGATCCTTAATATTATTTAACAGAGGCTCGGCATAGTTGGTAATGCGGAAGTACCATTGCTCAAGATTACGCTTCTCCACGATAGAACTACATCGTTCGCAGGCTCCATCGATAACCTGTTCGTCTGAAAGCACAGTCTTACAGGATATACAATAGTTTACAGGAGATTTCTTCCGATATGCGAGATTCGATTTAAATAATTGCACAAAAATCCACTGTGTCC
This sequence comes from uncultured Gammaproteobacteria bacterium, assembly GCA_964562445.1. Lineage (GTDB taxonomy): Bacteria > Patescibacteriota > Microgenomatia > Levybacterales > UBA12049 > JACDET01. The sequence goes on along the minus strand of CAZLSZ010000002.1, from coordinate 38,503 downwards.
AACGATAATATTCGAGATCGTACGTCTCAAGTTTATTGTCCCACGCGTATGAATTCCCAATCGCATGTAATTGACGATAAAAATTTTCCTGCGTTCTTTTCGCATGGTCTATAGGATGTGAATTTGTCTTGATTGCATGGTTTTCGGAGTGAATTCCGAAGCCATCCAGACCGATCGGCTCAAGGACATCATACCCCTGCATACGTTTAAAACGTCCGAAAACATCTGCACCACCAAACGCGTACATACTCCCGACATGCAATCCCTCGGCTGAAGGATATGGAAACATCATCAAATTATAAAAAGGCGTGCCTAATTTCTGTCCATTTGAGGCAGCACCCAAATTACTATTACCATGTGACGCGGCATCATATGGAGCTACAGAAGAGCTTTTAGCAGCCTCAAGATCTGGTTGATAAACCTTTTCATGTTCCCATTTAGCTTGCCATTTCGGCTCAATCGTCGATGGAGAGAATTTTGTACCCGTACTACGTGTACTGTTCGTGGCTATTTTTGATGATTTTTCCTTCATACCCTGGAGTATAACACAGATAAATTGAGGTGAAAAGACGAAGAAATTATCCCTTTTTCGCTACAGGACTTGATATTAATTGATATATTAAAATACACATAGACATGTTTATTGTATTTGTCTTTTTATACAAAATCCATTACGATGGAGATAATGCTGAAAAGGACTACTTCAAAAAAAACTATCACAAAACAGTACAAAAGAAGAGCGTTACTATCAACGGTCGTCTGCTTTTTGTTGATAGTAACGCTCCCCTCTATAATAGTACACAAAGGATATGCCGCGGTTACGACCAATGGAGAATATGAAATAGAACAAATCGAAATAAACACTGACGAAATTATACCGACAAAAAATCCTCCAATATATCAGATGAAAACACTTGACACCACCGCTCCTCCGGATATTCCCACAAATACTCCCAAATTTACTATCACTAGCACAAGTGACGCATACTCTATCACACATTCACAAACAGCCATCGATTTTGGTACCCTTTCAGCAACAAATCCTGTCATTCGTACATCTGCTGTTACATTAATAAGTCCATTACAAGGAGCGCAAGTAGTTGCAAATGAGGATAGACCCATGACAGCCACAAATAAACAATTCGTGCCTGATACCACATGCGATAATGGATCCTGTACAGCAGGATTGGCCGCGCCATGGGAAAGCTCTCTTACCTATGGTTTAGGGTATCGCTGCGAAAGCGAAAGTAAAGGAGTCTGTGATATGGGTTTTACCAATGCAACAGCCTATAAACAATTCGCAGACGTTTCCGCAAATGAATCCTTTCATACTATTATGATGAGTCAACCATCAAAACAACAAACCACAGGAAAAATCACCTATAAGGTAAATATTTCGGGGACACAGCCTTTGGGAGGATATCGAAATACCATCAGTATTATTGCAGTACCGAACTTCTAACTATTATGCAAGAAAAAAAATATCAAAACATATCAAAACATAAAGCAATAAATCGTGCTGTAATTATCCTATTGCTTTGTGCCATTATTCACTTTTCAAATATCGCCATCCCCATAACGTATGCAAATGAAGTCGGGCTCAAGATAGCGCCATCGGTTTTCCAAATAAAATCCCAAATCCCCGGAGAAATCCAAACACCTTTTACTATCGAAAATCAGAGTAATGATCAGGTCACCTTGAAAATCGGTTACAAAATTATAAATAAACTCGCATCTCAAGAAGGTATAGTGACTTTTCTCAATGAAACCGATGCTTCCACAGCGATAGATAAAGCAATCTTTGATAAAATCCAAGTCATTGATGAAGATAACGTTTCAAGAGATCGTATTGAATTAGGACCAAAACAACAAAAGAAATTACTCCTAAGGATAGTACTCCCCAAGGAAACCCCTTCAACAGATTATTACTTTTCACTGGTATTTGCGCATGACAACCCTCCTCAAATAGATCAATCCGAATCGTATATAGACGTAAGAGGTCAAAGAAGTATTTCAACTATTCAGACAGGCATAGCGCTCAACGTATTCCTGAGTACAGGACCCGATTCATATCCGCAAGGTAACATTGCAGAATTCTCCACTCCGTTTTATACACAATCCGGACCCATTGCCTTTACGGCAAAAGTAACAAATGTTGGCTCGCATTATATTAATCCTAAAGGAGAAATCATTATAAGGAATATATTCGGTCAAACGATTAAAACTATAACAATACCATCCACAATGATATTATCCGGAACAACAAGAAGCCTTACCGATAATATACGTCATTCAGTAAATACAAACACAATTCCACAAGCCATATGGCCACAAAAATTTATTCTCGGTTTATATACTGCGACATTACAATTGTCACTTTCAAACCAAGGACCATATTACACACAATCTGTACAATTCATGGTATTCCCGATGATTCCATTATTAATGGTCCTTTTTTCTATTCCCATTCTCATAGTTATCATTATACGTATAAAAAGAAAGCTTTAGTACAAAAAATGATTGATAAATACTCCATTTTAGACAAAATACCCCCCTCAAATCGCAAATAAAGGCCATATCTGTGATTTGACTGATATATCAGTCTATCTGCAATTTATCACTCGCTATTTCATTCTGCCAAAAAGAGTCAATATGCACGTCTCTAAACGCATTCACATACATACGGATGAATATGCTAAAGATAAACCGAAAATTAAATTCAGTAATTATCAACAAGGAAAGGCAAAAAAACTGAAGACTATTTATTCAAAAATAAAATAAATTGTCATAAATATCGGGAAATACTAAGGATAAATCAATCAAAATAAAACAGATAAATAATTACTGAATAAACCATGCTTTCTACACAATATTTATCTATAGTATACTTATCTCATAATTCATTCAATTTGTAGCCACAAAAAATAATATGGGACAATACTAAATGTGAAAAAATATACTATGGAACATAAATCGTTCCAAATAGGCACAAAGCAAATAATACAACTACGTTATTCCCCGAATACCCTAGGCTCATTATCAATTATATATACCCTATCATGGCTAAAAAGAGATCAATTATCCTCCAATATATACGTGTAGGAAAATATCACTCTCATACTATACTAATTAGCTTAATTTGAGAAAACTTACTATAAATAACACTTTTCATGGCTTTACACGGAAAACACACTATTATAGACAATTGATAATATTTATTCTATGCATATATTAAAATATACTACACATACTATTAATTACCATAATAGCCTTAAGATATACAATTATAAGACAATATATCTACAATACAGGATCTAAATAATATTTCTCAATATACTCACTATCATTTATATGCTCTGATTGTCCATAAAACGCATTTATACGATAGATTTACCCTTGGCTTTCCAAGACTAATACAAATAAAGCTCACTCATACTGATATATGTCAAAATCATCTATAGTGCCCTATTAAGCTTATTGCTATAAAACAATGAGGATAATTTAAGTATTCAATAAAAATCTGTACAACTATAAATACTATTGTCTCGATTGTAAGAAAGAGACAAGCTTGATATGGCGTTTTACTTGACATTGCAATCTAAACTACGCATTTACAATACTGTCACTTTCTTACTATGACTGCTATTTCCTTACAAATGATGATTTCGGCACTTTGCCTATCCCTCATTAACAATACTATATACATAAAAATTACTTCACAAACTATACAACGAGTAAAGTCTCATAATATTAAGTGACTTCTAACAAATCCCCGAAAAATCGGTAATTCATCCGGAAATACTTTTTATTTTCTTATTCACTACATGAGAAGCATACACCCCCATCATTTCATGATACCAGCCTCATAGTATACGAATTTTTTTAATATTTTTCGTATTTGGAGAAATTCTCCCCTAAAGTGCACTCAAATCAAAGGTCTTTTCCGTTTTCACAATTTTGAAATACATCAAAACTGACGCATCTATATCATTTTTCCCCAAAAGTATTGACAGGGCATTATACAATTAGATATTCTATTTTTAGGGAATTATTTTCTGGTGATAATCGGTATAATCAGTATAATTTCGAAGCTAAATCATTATATTTCGTATTTTTATATAATATTTTTCACAGGAGACTGCCTAAATATGGATATCATTTCACAATATAAAGAATATTTATTTTCACAGCGACATACACCAAGTAAAATAACTGTGAAAAACTATCTGTCTGACATAAGGAAGTTTATTTTGTGGTATGAGAGTCTCTATAGCCAGAGATTTTTTCCCGAATTCCTCACAGCGGATGTCATAAGCCGGTATGAAAACGATTTATCGACTGCAAATGACGCATCTTCCATCGCTAAAAGATCAATAAAACGGTATATTTCCTCACTTCATAAATTTGCGGCCTTTCTAGAGCATTCTGGGGCGATTAAGGCTAATCCTTTTACGATATCTGTGGCTACTCCAATTATTGAAGATCCATGGAATATAAAAAGATTCCGAGATAGCCTTATCGATGCAAAAGCAAGCAGATTAACAATCAAAAACTATCTTATTGATATTAAACAGTTTTTGGACTGGTTAGAAGCAGTGACATTGATAAAGAAAGATACTGAGATTGATAGATTTACATATATTGATCCCCTTACTATTGAACAATATAAGGAAAGACTTCTTAATGAAAAGCACTTCTCCCCGATATCAATCAACAGAAAACTTTCATCATTACGGAAGTACGTAAAATGGCTGCATTTAAATAATTTGTTAACAGTTCAGCCTCAAATAAATGACATATCTCAAAAAAAAGTATCTCAAAGCGAGCTACCTGCTGCTGCAGATGTATCACCTCTTCCTCCTCAACCCCAACCCAAACCAGAGCTTCCTATTACGGCATTACAGGGTTTTTACCCACAAATTGAGGCTAAAAAACATAAACAATATTCATCTTTCGGACCATTACGATTCTTTCAGATGACATCCCATGCGCTCAACAAGAGCTTCGATTTCCTCTTTATTGATCAGGCAGCCAACGCAATCGAATCAATACAATAC
>CAZLSZ010000002.1:0-33434 GCA_964562445.1 uncultured Gammaproteobacteria bacterium | reverse complement strand
ATCGGGAAAAAAGATTTTTGTGCCTGTAGAAGGTATAATCAAGGCAACAGGTGCGGCAGCTGAAGCTGCCGCACCCACTACAATTGTCGAAAAAACGGCGGTAAATGTAGGATCTGGCATCCTCGCTGTTATAACTGCCAAGACATCTCCAATCTTAAATTATCTTGCTAAATCAAGCTATTCCACTCCCCAACCCGTAGTGCGCAATATATCCAAAGAATTTTATGCGCCTCTTGAGATATCGCTTAAATCATTACCATTAAAGAAGCGTATCCTTCACCATCTGAAATACACTCGCCCTGTGTGGTATAAAAAATATCATTCCTACCCTATTGTCCATCATATTCATGTAGCAATTCTTCTCTTTGCCATGTGTGTAGCGACCATCAGCACCTTTATGGTTTCAAACGACATGACATTTACTCAAAGCAAAGTTATCGCCTCTCCACCAAGCAGCCCGCCCAGAACGATAGCGTTTCAAGGACGACTTCTGGATAAAACAAACACGCCCATCACCGCAGAAAACAATCTGCGATTTACCATATATAATAGTCCCGTCGCATCCGAAGCCGCAATGCTTTGGCAGGAAGTCCAGGAAATACAACCGAATTCAGACGGTTACTTCAATACTATCCTGGGTAAGAAAGCTACTTTGAGCCAAAAACTGTTTTCTGATAACGCAAATCTCTATGTGGGCATCACAATCGGCAATGATACGGAGCTCAGACCACGACAACAGCTTCCTACTACTACATTTTCAGCAAATTCACAAACACTACAGGGCTTGAAAGCAATTACAAAGACTACAAAAACTGAAGATGTCATCCTCGCACTTGATTCTACGGGCAATTTAACTATAGGAGGTACAGCTAATCCCACATTCCAAGCAACAGGAGGTCAATTTACGCTATCAGGACAAACATTGATGCTCACTACAAACACCGATTCTGACGGAAATATTATTTTATCTCCCGATGGAGCAGGTATAATTGACCTTCAGAAACCCATTCAGAATACATCAGAATATAACAATCCTGCCGGAGTGCCGGGAGCGGTCAATATAGATGATGTCCTCGCTGTCTCAGCCAACTCGACAGGAGGTTCTGCCCTCCTTGTCAGGCAAAACGGTAGCGGAGATATCCTTAGCGGATTTGCCGGTACTGTTGCTAAATTCAGGGTAGATAACCTAGGTAACACAACTACTGAAGGAAGCATGCAAATCAATGGTAATACTATAACAAGTAATAATACTTCTTTTGGTATATTAAATAATAATGTGACTACATTGGCAATAGGTAATAGCGCGGATTACCTCAGCATTGGTGCATCAAAAGGCAACACAATAATCAATAACAATCTCATCGTCAAAGGCTCTTTAACATATGAAGGATCATTGAACATAAAAAATACTCTTTCAGCAGACGGCGGTATTACTATCCCGACAGGCAAAACGCTGACAATTACGGATCTCAAACCCGGTGCTATACCATATATAAATAACCTGAATCAGCTGGCACAGGATCCAAATCTCTCCTGGAATCCCACAAATCAGGCAGTACAAGTGACAGGTTCACTTTGTGTCCGAGCTGCGGCAGCCGCCTGTGCGGCTGCCGCCCCAGGCACAATTTATGCGACAAATACCGTCGTACAGGCAGCTGACGTAGCGGAAAATTATATATCCGCTAACCCTCTGGAACCGGGCGATGTCGTCATGCCGGAAGGATTTGGTAATAATGCAGCCATAAAAAAGACAACAAACGCCTACCAGCCGCAGGTCATCGGCATTATATCCACAGAACCGGGATTTACGCTTAATTCAGCAGCAAAACCAACCACGCAGCACCCATATGTCTATCCTATGGCGCTTCAGGGACGAGTACCGGTTAAAGTATCGACTATCAATGGCCCCATCAAAGCCGGAGATCCGCTTACAGCCTCACCTATCCCAGGTGTGGCAATGCTAGCCACAAAACCTGGACATATCATCGCCAAAGCACTTGATGACTATACTAATGAAGATACTGCTGCCGTTACCAAGATTCTAGCCTTCGTAAACGCGTCATATTCTAATCCTCTCCCCTATCTCTCGGAAAAGGGATTCATTCCTGAAGAAGTACATCCCACACCTCAGCCACGAGCATATGAACAAATTGCAGATGCGACCACACTCGGAAAGCCTATTGCAACAATATATTCTTCATTACTTAATATTGAATCAGGAATTATTACTGCCAAAGAAATTACCACGAAGACATTAGAAGTTGTATCAGAAAATGTAACAATCAATGGTGAGCCGCTTGCTGACTATGTAGCACGTATCGTCACAACAAATATTTCCAAACCGGCAGCCAATACATCTACCATTTCACGATCACCTATACCGACACAACAGGATACAATTATAGAAACATTACCTGCATTGACACAGTCCCAAACCGCGCATATCGCGACTGTCTCCGCCGAAACACTTATCGCATCAGCTTCTGCTGACGGACTCTATAATAGTATCGCATCCCCAAGCGCGCAGACAGATATAGAGGCAAGTATGAGTGGCGCCATAGAAATCCTTCCTGTCACTGTCGCTTCATCATCAGCAGTAGCATCCTCAAGCGCGGAAATGCAAATACCCTCATCAGCACTTATGATGACGCCACAACCCTCCCTCATCGCGACAAATGCAGCAGAACTTGGGATCGACAAACTCGAAGCACATGAGACAACTATCTCGAAATCACTGACTGTCGCGGGAAGGACAGTCCTCGCAGATGTCGGCATCACCGGAACTGCAAATATCGGACTGATGAACATTACGGGCCTCGCGACCAATGAAGGAAAAACATACGCGAGCATCAGCACATCATCCGGTCCGCTCATGCTTCAACCGGAAGGATTCAACGGAATAGATATACTCAATGGAAAAATCACGATAGACACACAAGGCAGTCTCAATGTCAATGGTACTGCATTCTTTGCAAAAGATGTTACTATCAAGGGGACACTCGCCGCAAATACAATCGCCCCAATTCCGGGCAATGACCTCGTCTTTAACATCGGAAAATCACAAAAAGATGGAAAACTCTCCGTTAAAAACACCAACGGACAAACAGTCATGAATGTCACACAAAAAGGTGACATTCAATCATCCGGAAGCGGCCAATTCGCAAATATCACTATCATAAGAGGCGCGCAGGCAGACACATCCGTCACTCAAACCATCGCCAACGGATCGGCCGGCAAAGGAATCATCAAAGCACGACAAACTGAAAGGACTATCCTCACAAATTATGTCACTGCGAACTCACTCATTTATGTAACGGCTACATCCGACACACAAAAAACAACCCCGTATGTCGCCAGACAAGCAGCATATAATCCGGCGACAAAAACAAATGGCTCATTTACAATCCAGATACCGGCGGGTGTGACAAAAGATATCTCATTTAACTGGTGGATTGTGAACTAAGCTGAATGTAACACATTGACCCAGTTTAATGCGGTTGACACCAGACGAGGTTACTTGATAAAGTTTATTAATAAGGTCTATGGAAAAAAATAAACGTGAAATCAAAACATACTTTTCATTAATCAGTCTCGGCCTGATTGGAGTATTGTTTGTGCTTTTCCCTGTGTTTTTCCTTTCATCCACTACTGACGCGTTTATTCTTCCCAAAGAGTTACTGCTTATTTCCATTACCACCCTCGCGTTTCTTTTCTTCCTGATCCGCACAATCATCGGAACCAAACTGGTACTGAGGACGTCCCCGCTTAATTTGCCGATAGCATTATTTACGGTAGTCGTCCTTCTCTCCGCCGTATTCAGTGTCAACAGATATGATGCCCTGATAGCAGCGGTACCTGTCCTGTTCTTAAGCTTATTGTATTTTGTGATCATCAATATCGTGCGCAATGAAAAACAACTGCTTTTTCTCCTTTCCGCATTGACCTTGGGCGCAGGAATATCTGCCCTCCTAACAATCCTCTCCTTTATGAAAATCTACATGCTGCCGTTCCAATATACGCATGTCAACAACTTCACGACATTCGGATCACTCCTCGATCAGGCAATTTACATGGCGCTTGTCCTTCCTATCGCGGGCTATTTCGGATACAGTTACATCAATGCACCCAAAAAGAATGCTCCTGACAGTCTCGCTGCGGCATCCGAAGGGACTACACAAAAGAAATCAACAAAAAATTCTCTTTTGGGCTTCGGTATCGCCTTCTTCGTCATCGCGATAGGATTGGGTCTCAGTGTCTACATGCTCATGACGACACAAAAACCGCTTATTCTTCCTTTTGATACAGGACTGCAGACAGGTATGTCAGCGATTTCGCAAAGCGCGCCAAATATTTTCAAAAATATTCTCCTCGGAAGCGGTTTGGGAACATATATCAATGATTTCACTCAGTTCAGAGCGCCATCCTACAATAATAATCCCGCCCTCTGGGCATTCACATTCTTCCGATCATCAAGTTTGGTTCTCGAATTACTAGCCACCACGGGACTTCTTGGAATCGCTTCATTCGGCTTCCTCGTATACAGACTGTTCAGACAAAAAAGCTTTTTCCTCCCATTAGTATTGGCAATCATTGCGGCATTTGTACTACCTTTCTCCTTCACACTTCTTGCATTGCTCTTTATCCTTATCGCTCTGTATGATATCGTAATCATTCACAGCAATCCAAGCAAATATGGAGACAGTGAATTACGTTTCGTACCGCTCAATAAAGGGATGCTAAAATTCAGACACACCAACGCACTCGAAGGAGAAACACGAAAAGGAGTTTACAAAATATTCCCGCTTCTCTTCACAATTCTTTCCGTAGCATTACTGGCGATGCCATTGTATTTCATCACACGATTTACACTGTCAGATATGATCTTCCAGCAGTCACTCATCGCGGCATCACAAAATAACGCTACCGAAACATACAACAAACAGGCAAACGCGATAACAGTCTTTCCTTATCGGGATATTTATTACAGAGCATTCTCTCAAACGAACCTTGCCATTGCAAACGCTCTTGCAACAAATCAAGCAAAAGAGAAGAATAAAGATGAAAAAGTAAATAAGGAAATTCAAAAAAATATTCTCACACTCATCCAGCAATCCATAAACGCGGGAAGAACTGCCGTGACAATAGCCCCTGCGACGTCATTTAATTGGAACAATCTTTCCGGTATTTATCGAAGCCTTATCGGATTCGGAGAAAATGCTGATAAATTTGCTATCATAACACTCAATCAGGCAATCGCGCTGGACAGCAGCAATCCACAACAGTACATCGACTTGGGAGGTGTCTACTATCAGTTGGGTAAATTTGATGAAGCGATAAAGAACTTTGAAACAGCGGTAAATCTCAAAAAAGATTATGCAAACGCATATTACAATTTGGGACATGCATATGAAGAAAAGGGACAATATGATCAAGCATCTGAGATATATGAAACAGTAAAGAAACTTGTTGCAGACAATCCTGAAAACGTCAAAAAGATAAATGCTGACATAGAGGCCTTAAATAAGAGAAAAGCCGGTCAGAAACAAGCACAAGAGCCCACAGCACCCGTCAGACAGCCAGCACAACAGGAAGCAATTGATGTCAATAAAGCACAGACACAGCTCCCTGAGAGAAATCCACGAGAACAAATTCCGGGGCCAAGTGTCTCTCCCGCAGCAACCAATGAAGAATCTCCCGTCCAAACTTCTCCATCAGGAACTTCTGAGAGATAGACTATTCTATACGATCAATCGTCATTGCGAACGGAGCAACCTCAACATTGTCATCCTGATCCGGCTTTGCCGGAAAAGGATATCTCGCGCATGCGAGGATAATCACTGAGACAAGCTCAGATATCCTTCGATCCGCCAAACAGCGGACTCAGGATGACATACTATTCTGCACGCGCTAAACAAGATACTTATGTATCGCAATGACAGATAGCTACACGACACAATCCCTTATACTCTAAAATATGTAAATATATATAGTAATAGGTATATTTATATAGTAATGGGTATATGTATATCTATAAAAAGGATACAAAAAAAGCCGCGATACTGCGACTAATTTTGCGTTTAAGAATACACAGGAATTATCCTTGCTTTCTAAAACAGTTTCTGCATAAGACACCTTTATCACCTCTCGGTTGGAAAGGCACAGTATCTTGTGCTCCGCACTGAGAACAGGTAATCGGGAACGATTGTCTCGGTCCACGGTCACCGCCTCTGTCTCCTCCGTTATTGAAGTTCGCGCGTGCTTTTACACGGCAATCCTTACATCGGAGAGGTGCGTTGAAACCTTTTTGCTGATAAAAATCCTGCTCTTCTGCAGTCCATGTAAAGTCCTGACCACAGTCTTTACATTGTATTTGTTGATCTTGTTGTGCCACTTAGGATTCACCCCCTTTCGACTTTATCCTAAAAATCCTAAGCGACTTTGGTGTAACCTGAAGTTTGAAACCTAGAATATCGGAATACTCGATGATATTATATCATATTAATTCGCGCTTTGAGCAAGAATTACCAAAAGATCAACACCTGTGGATACTTTTTCTGCGGAGGATGAACCGACGGGAGTACTGCCTAAGACATTTTTAGGAGCGTCTTCCCCATCAGGCATTTTGCCGACTTCTCCGCCGAGAGCCGAGGCCAATTGCTTCGCACCTTCAGCATTCTTTCCCGTCACATCGATGACAAGTGTCTTTTTATACGTCACCTTATTGGCGTTTGCTTTCTGCACGACACGGACAGTCGGCATGGATTGTTTCAGTTGTGTTTCTACCTTGGTAGTAAGACCGACAGTCGTACTGCCGTTATATAATGACACATTCAGATTTTTCGGTGCCTGCGGCGAGACAGTAGGCGTGGTCTGTGAAAGATTAATCGGCCCCACTTCCACTACCTTTTTCGCGACAGGATCATACAAAATTGCCTTTTGACTCTTTGTGTAGATAAGTACTTTGTATCCGTTTTTTGCTTGCGCAAAAAACGCCTGCCCCTTGAGTTTTTCGACATCAGAAACAGTCGCAACCTGCGGTGTTTCATTGGACGGAAGGACCATCAACTTACCTATCTCTTCTACCAATGTCTTCGTCTCCTGTTCGATAGATGCCGTAGGATTGGCAAGCTGATCCTGCGTTTTCTGATACTGCATGTAGAAATAAACAGCTGCAGATAACGCCGCAACAACAAGCAAAGCGCCGACAATAATAAAAAGAGAATTTTTCGCGACAAAACCTTTTGAGGAATTATTGGATAGCATAATCACATTATGTCCTCAATGTTTTCGGATGTCAAGCAAACAGTTATACAAGCACACGTATCTGTGTCATTGCGAGCCGCGTCTGACGCGGCGAAGCAATCTCACCTACAACCATGCCTCTACAAGCATACTTGCCACCTAATCTCCTTTACTAGTCTCTACTACCCTCTACGCCGGATGCTGTGGATTATCCTTGTATCTTTTGGAAGGATACGGCAGTGTGGATTTTCCGCGCACGTCGTTTAAAGAGTAATAAAAGCTGCTCTCTAGTAAACAGGTGTGCTGAATAGTATTTGTAACTCGTGCATCATCTTATGCACTCGTTGTTTAATGAGCTTCATGTTCATCACCTCCTTCCTGTCCTGCCGAATTGTGCAGGGGTTTTGTCGGCTCCAGCCTATCCTCCTGCTTGGTGGGGAGTATTGTAGGAACCTGTGAGGGCTCTTGACTCATATTATTTCGGTTATTCTCCGTATAAAGTGCTGTCCATGAGAAGGTAATATCCTCGGACGCCGGTTTGTTGAGTAGGATAATAAATCCTTTCTGCGTTCTTCTGGTGACAAGATACGTAAAACTGTCTGCAAGGATCTGCTGTTCACGCTTACCCTGCGCCTCTTCACGCTGCTCCGTCGACTGATCCGGTGATTTGGTTATCTCACCCAACACAATGCTTGCGGAGACCACTGGAGGCTCTTTAAAGGGCTTTTCAAATGCCACGACGACACGATCCTGATCTTTTCGTATAACCGCTGTCCCAGCGGTATCATTATTGAATGTTGGTGTGCCTCGGAATGACACATCTCCACGGAAGATGACATCCCCAAAGAAATCCGCGACACGATTTACAATCAAATTATTCGCAGTCAGGACATCCACAACATTCAAAATACCTTCAATAAGACTGTTTCCCTGGACACGGAGATTACCTGAGACGGTTGCATTACCTGAGACAGACAAACTCCCCAATGTCTCTTTGAGCTGTGCAAGATGCTGAATTTGCATTTCTGCCGCGGAGGAAGCGTGCCCCGTTTCAGATGAAACAGCATTTCTTGTATCAGCTGATGTCGTTGAAAATAGCGTTGTAAGATCTGGAACGTTATTTTGTGGGGATATAGAAACTGCCGGCTGCACATATGTCAAACCTGCAGCCGGCAGACTGACCGCCTCTCCCTGAACAAACATATTTTTGATAAAAATAATAACTGTCCCTTGAGCTGGACCATCAAATCCAGTAAGCGCCTGACCAAGAGCTATCCCCGGTTTTGTTGCCTTCATTGCGACCCCGGGTGTCGAGGATGTTGTGAGATAATCACCAGGTTGAATCACACCACTTTCAGTAGATACTTTCACGGGCACACGCCCGGAAAGAGCAAGCTGCACAGGTATTCCATCAGCAACTGAAGCATCGGAAAGCACCAAACCCGGCTGAGTAGAGATAATACCAAGCGCATGTGTATCATATGGCTTCGCGCTTTTCTGCACCCCAGCCGACAATGTCGGATCTAAGGATACGACATCACCCGGTTGAATAGATGCATCATGCGTATAATATGTTTCAGCGAGATCCGCACCTGTTGCTTTATAAGCTACGACATAACTGCCAGCCATAATAGTAATGCTAGTACCTGTCCCCGCAGCTTTTTCTGCAAATTGAAGCTTAACGGTATTGGTTGCACCACTTGTATCCGTTATAACACCTTGAACCTCCGCTTGAAATGGAACATTACCATCAGCATTGATCGCGCTATTTACCATAGCAGTAGGAGTAGTACAGTTTGTACTTGTTGATTGAGGGAAAGCAGCTCCTGCCGGCTCTGCACCAGATAGAGTAACACGACACGTGGAGCTACCGACAGTATCAACTGCAGCTTTAAAATCAGGGGTGGCACTGTTATTATTAGTAACCAGAAGGCTGTACCGGACAATCCATGTTTCATTTGGGCCAATGGTAAATTGCAAGGCAGTGTCATCTGTCAAAACGGTACTGTTTGTTACGGATTGGTTAGCACTTTTGGCAGCGTATTTTCTGGATGTATCCGATCCACATGAGCCCCATGTAGCAGCTGTTCCTGGGCCTCCTGAGAGAAGACATTCATTGGCAACTCCTTCACTTGTCCCCAATCGTATACCGCCGGCATTTGTCACACTAAATCGCTGGGTACCGCTGGATGAAGCGCTCAGGATATCTCCTGAATTGGTATTATTCACAATGAACGCAGCATTTTTGCCAATACCTCCTGAAACAGACAAGACAGCGGGGGTATTTGCATCAGATCCAATATCTACTCCCGAATTAAAATCAGCACCCAATATTAATTCGCCTGTTCCATTTGGTGTAAATAACAAATCTTCATTCACTCCTGTGGTGATATCCGTCGCCGCACCCGAGAATGTAAGGCCTGTTGATCCGATGGTTTTGTTGGTAAGCGTTTCCAAACCCGCAAGTGTCGCGAGTGTGCCGGTTGTAGGAAGAACCAGTGTGGTTGCACCGGATGTTGTAAAAGCGACATCATTCGTCCCTGATGTACTGAACGCACCGCCAAATGATATCGTTTTCCCATTCGGTACGGTTAGAGTGCCTGTTGTATTGGTAACAGTAAGCCCTGCTACTTTTTGTGCGTTGAGAGCATATGGGACGGACGCGAAACGGATACGCGGCGTCATTTCCGCGTCCGTCCCGACTTTAATCCCAAGATACAGATTATCCGTGTTAAAATTCA
This sequence comes from uncultured Gammaproteobacteria bacterium, assembly GCA_964562445.1. Classification (GTDB taxonomy): domain Bacteria; phylum Patescibacteriota; class Microgenomatia; order Levybacterales; family UBA12049; genus JACDET01. The sequence goes on along the minus strand of CAZLSZ010000002.1, from coordinate 23,451 downwards.
CTAGGTTCCAGTTGTTATTGACTGAATTAAGATTTACTTGAAATAATCCATCTTTGGTCGTTACGGACTGCGTCTCTGTCCAAAGATTGGTACCACCGGAAGACGCGTCATAGAGCGTGAAAACGACTGAGTAATTTGTGTCCGCAACATTGAGTCCGTTCTTGTCGGTGAGCTTCCCCTGAAAGTGAATCGTTTGGTTAATTCCTGGGGCGCCAAACGCAGCAGGGACAAAGACCCATAATGTTGATATAAAAACTACTCCGAACGTTACTCCGTGAGAGATTCGTAGGAATTTATTGTTTTGTGAAAATAATAATTTACCCTGCATACTGTGAAAACACCCGCTTAATTAATATATGAGTACGTCGAGTGCTAAGTCAACTTTTCACAAATTTTGTATACTATTGCATATCATTGTTAATAATTGTATACTTTTTATAGTGAGAATAATTAGTCCTTTACACACCTATCTACCAGAGAGTAATCTGAATATATGAACAATTTACTCAGCGTCAAACAGGCAGCGTTTATCCTGCGAGTACACCCGCTCACTGTACGACGGTATATCGTCAGCAAGAAGCTCAAAGCCGTAAAAATCGGCGGCAATATTCGTATTGAAGAAAGTGCATTGCAGGATTTTCACAAAGAAATCGAGACACCGCAAGAACAGCCTAGAATATTTAAAGCAAACCGCCTTACGGACAAACAATTTACACAGGAAGATCCGCTCCTTCGTCTGGGGGGACGCGGCGCGGGATTGGTGTTGGAGAAGAAGTAAAATGATAATTTCCACAGTAAATATCGAACGTTCGAATAAAGCACGTATGTCATTCCCGACATGATCGCCATGCCCGCAATGCTACGCAAATGTGTTGCAGGCGGGAGAATCTCTTTGGTTACATATCATTATTGGCTCGAGAAAATATATAAATGAAAAGATCCTTCGCTCCGCTCAGGACGACAACTGATGGATCAGGATAACATATAAAAACCTATGCTAAGTAAAAAAGTATTTATCGCACCTGACGGATTCGGAGCATTCATTGATAGGGCTCATCCCAAACATATGCAGGCGACTGCGTACTTCCGGTATTTCGCACAGGAGAAGTATCAGCTCTACACGACTATAGTAGACATAGACAAAACATATAGCAATATATATAACACCATCAGCCCTTCCCTTGCCCGCGACTTCCTCCGTGCTATGTCTCTCACCACCATCAATATCATTTATCCCGAAACGGCCGACCTCAAAGGAGCGATCAGGACACTGGAAGTGAGCAATTCCGTGGATCTCACGTTTCAAAAGTCACTTATGGCAGTGGTCTGCAACAAACGTAATATCCCGCAGATAACAACATTTGAATACCTTCATGCTCTCTTCGGCCTCCAAGTCTTCTATTTACCGATGTAAAAAAGAATATGTCATTGCGAGAAGTCCGCCAGTTGGCGGATCGCGATGACAGGATACGCTCCTCCATCTTCATATCTCTCCCCAAACTTGCTACCATTATAGATATGCACAGAAAACTCATACCCACCATCCTCGCAGCGATCGTTATCTCCCATGCCTCACCCTTGATAACATCTGCACTTGCCGCAAACCCGGAGAGTACCAATTATAAAATTCACGACTACTCTTTTGGATCAGGAGGTACTACAAATAGTACGTCAGAAAACTACGGCCTCAATGGTGTCGCTGGGCAAGTAGAATTCGGCAGTCAGGAAAGTAGTTCCTTCAAAATAGGAGGAGGTCTCACCTACCTCATGAAAACCAATGTCCCCCCTGCTCCGCAGCTCAGTAATCCCAATGGATCGTACAATAATCTGCATGTTGTCATCAGCACTGGAAACAATCCTCCGGATACACTCTATGCGCTGCAAATCAGTACTGACAATACATTTCAGACAGACATACTGTACGTCAAGGCAGACAATACACTCGGGACCACACTTGCGCTGACAGACTTTAAAACATACACTAACTGGGGTGGGTTGACAGGTGCGAATATAACAGGGTTGCAGTCCGATAAAACATATTATCTCCGTGTGAAAGCGCGGCAAGGCAGCTATACCGAAAGTGAATACGGACCCGCGTCATCTTCCGCGACATTACTGCCATCTCTTACCTTTTCTGTAGATAAAGACATCATCACATTTGAAAACCTCAATGCCTCGAATACGTATACTGATACCTCCAAATCCACAACAATTACGACATCCACCAATGCCTCCAATGGCTATATGGTCAGCGCAAGAAGTACCGGTGCGATGACGGACGGCAGCGCGACGATCCCGAATTATCTCGGGACAAATGCATCACCATCACTCTGGTCGGGCAATGGTTTCGGTTATACGACCTCTGATACCAATCTCGCGGGAGGTACACCCGACAGATTTACCAACGGAGGACAGAAATACGCCGGATTCACAACAGATATACAGGGGGATCCTGTCGCGGATCACACAGGACCCGTTACAACTCCGATCAGCAATGAGAAATTTACCATAAATTATAAAATTCAGACAGACAGCACGCAAAAAGCAGCGAAATACTCGACGACAGTATTATATATAGTAGTACCGAGTTATTGATATGAAGAATATATTGAAACAATCATCTATAAAAAAATTGCAGCTGATGATACCTTTGCTGTGTATATATATACTAGTTGCGCTGCTGCGCCCACAGCCAGTCAGCGCAGCAGCGCAAAGCATCCGTATCTCACCGATCATTATCAATCTCACTCTTTCCCCAGGAAAAACTGCTTCCCATGAAGCAACGATAGAAAACCTCTCAGACACACCGCTGCCGCTTCGGGCAGAAATGAATAATTTTTCTGTCAGTGATGAAGACGGCGGATATAACTTCTCCGGATCAAATACCCATACACTCCTCTCATGGATAACACTTGACCAGAAAGAATACATCCTGCAGCCGCGAGAAAAAAAGAAAATAACAATACACATTACGACACCCAAATCTATCGCGCTCGGCGGATACTATGGCATGCTCTTTTTTGAACCGGTCCAACAGAATACCGAGAATGCCACAATGGTAAATTCTAAAATCGGTATATTGATGCTGGCAAACATCGGCGTCCCTGATCCGAAAGCAAAGAAAGCTGACATAAAAGAATTCTCACATCCACTAGTAACGATGGATGGCACGCTGCCGATAACGCTTCGGGTGAAAAATATCTCTCTCAATTTTTTTACTGCCAAACCATCCGTGACAATGACCCCGCTTCTGGGGAGACAGCGCACATCGCAACCGAAATATTTGGAAGAAAAAATAATCTTCCCCGACAAAGTAAGGCGTTGGGAAGACAATACATCAATCAACGGGTTGAATCCAAATATCTACAGGACAACCATTGCGGTTTCTACAGGAAACGGACAGCAGGAAATACAAACCGACTATATAATAGTACTCCCTTCCATACCGACCATAGCAATAATTGTTGTGACCATCTGTGTGATCTTTCTTATCAGTATCAGAAAACGCCTAAAAAAAGCCCTCCACGAACTCATACGATAATCACTACCTGCCGAAACGTCATTGCGAGCCGAGCTGAGCTCGTTTCAGCATCTTATGTCATTTGGCGTTAGCGGAGAAGGATGACAAGAGAGATTCCCGGTCGTAGCCGGGAATGACAAAAATAAATTCCTGAAGACAGATTACGTATCTCAACCATAAATCCCTATTGACAGAATATAATTATTTCTACTATCCTAGATAAGAGCGATATTTCGTCATATGAAAACTGCCTACCATTCTCTACGCATTACAAAGAAAGATGTCAAAATCCTGACAAGTCTTCTGCTTGTTGTCCTTCTTACTCTTCCACCGCTCGCAAACATTTTCGTTCTCCCTTCTCAAGCCGCAAACCTTTCGGACTACAAGATTCAAATAGGAGACTCCCGATCAGGAGCTGCCACATCGCATACCTATACCTTTGACACCCCCTCCACAACAGGGATCAAAACAGTAAAAGTACAATACTGTACAACATCATCAGGCACATGTACTGCGCCTGCAGGGATGGTACTTACTGCTACCCCGACACTCGGGACAGTAACCGGTATCGCAGGTTCCACATATTCAGCAGCAGGATCAAGCTCGACATGTACCGGAACAGGAAATACGGATTGTACACTTACTGTCACCGTCACTACCCCCACAGCACAGACAGCAGGTTCTACAGTAGTAATTCCTGTCACAGCAGGCATCACCAATCCAACAACACAAAATAGCACATATTACGCACGCATTACGACAAATTCCTCCGCACCTGCAGTTATTGATGGACCAAACACTGCAGCATTCGCTGTATTATCTGGCACATCAATTGAAGTAAGTGCAACCGTTGATCCGAATTTCGCTTTCAGTGTTACAGGTGTCAATGGTGACGGCAGCGCAACAACAAACGGAGCAACGATTACAAGCGGGCTCAATACCTCCGCCAATGCTATCCCCTTCGGTATTCTAAGTACGGGAACTTCAAAAATTGCAGCACAAGATATTACGGTCACAACCAATTCTCAAAATGGATATACCGTCACGGCATCTCATGCAGCAACGACAACAGATGGTCCGCTCGTTTCAGGAGACAATAACATAGACAGATTTGGATCAAACAATGACGCACCTGCAGCATGGAGCGCACCGGCTGGTACTGTAGCAAATACAAACACAGGTTTCTTTGGCTATACGACGGATGACGCGACACTTTGCACAGGCACTGCAGGAAGATTCCAGTCAAACAAATGGGCTGGAACGACCACGACAGGTCAGGAAGTAGCATGTAACGCCGGAAATGTCACTGCTGAAACAACTCGTATCGGCTATCAGGCACAAGTAAATGCTGTACAGCCTGCAGGAGCATACACAGGTAGTGTTATCCTGATTGCCACACCAACATATTAATGAAAATAAAGTATTCGATCATATTGCTGCCGTTTGTCATTGTCGCGGTCTTGTTTGCTGCCTCTCTTCACCAATATGTATCCGCTCAAGCCGCCGGACAAGGTATTGAGGTCTCTCCCCCATCCCAAGAAGTCGCAGCTGACCCGGGGAAAACAGTCACCGTCAAAGCAAAAGTCCGCAATCCCGGCGCAACAGCACTAAATATTGAAGCGCGGCTTGAAGATTTTACGGCAAAAGGTGATCAGGGACAGGTGGAATTACTCGCCAACAGTCCGTACAGCATCACTTCATGGACAAAGATATCTCCTGATAAATTCACGCTTGCGCCGGGTGAACAAAAAGAAGTAGAAGCGACTGTCAACGTCCCGTCTTCTGCCGCGGGAGGACGATACGGATCATTTGTCTTTAAAGTAGTTCCTGAAAATGTCGATAAAAACGCCACTGCTGTATCGCAAGAAATTGCGTCATTATTCCTCGTCAAAGTCAGCGGCCCTGTTTCCGAAAAAGTAACATTAAAAGAAGTGTCTGCGCCGGCATTTTCAGAATTCGGCCCTGTCACACTTGATCTCAAATTTCAAAATGAAGGCAATATCCATGTCAAAACATTTGGCCTCGTCAATGTCAAAGATATGTTTGGCAATAAAGTAGCCGATATTGTCGTCCCAGGTACCAACGTCTTTCCAGGAGCTGAACGAGCTGTAAAGGCTGAACTCAAAAATAAACTTCTCTTTGGACAATACACCGCGACAGCTCTTATGTATTATGGAGCGCAAAATCAAAATGTGAGCGCATCCACTACCTTTGTCGTTTTCCCGCTCCGTCTCGCGGCTATCATTCTCGCGGCACTCTTTGTCCTGTACCTCATGCGAAAACGCCTCAAAAAAGCATTCAGAGCACTCACAAAATAGCATCTGAAACATTTCTATGAAGAAACTCATACTCTTCGCTGTCATATTCGCCTTGGGATTTTTTACGCATGCCATCTTTTTCCCTGATACATTTTCAAATATATTGGTAGATACAAAAAATATCGTCATCCCTGACAGTCAGCCGACACCTGAAGGCAATAAACTCATCACGACTATCACGTATGACGGCGAGCGTTTCAGTGATCACAGTCTGCATATCACGACCACATCATATGTCGTCATAAAAAATAACAGCAAAGAGAAACGTATGGAACTTGTTTCCAATAATCCGTTACTCACGACACCTCGCCCATATGGTTTTTCTGAAGCGATCAATCAGCGACTGGATAAAGCAGGTACCTATGTCGTCCGGGACAAGACCAATCCGAATGAGGAAATTGTGATTGTAGTAAAGTAATTTAACTGGTATATACTTATATGGTAATTGAGATTGCTTCGCCGAGCTCCGCTCGGCTCGCAATGACAAAGAACCTCTCAACATATACTTCAATTTCTTTATCCTGCTGGCTTGTCCTGCATCGATACGCTACTATAGAAGTAGTATGCAAAACTGCCTAAAATATGTGCTCATTCTTACGGCGCTAATACTCTGCGCCGGCCTAACAACTCATCCGGTTGAAGCCCAATCTTTACAGCCTATCACACGGGGTGTAAACGTGCAGGCAGTTGTTCCTCCTTCTGCACATGACTTTCAATTCTCACTTAAAGCGCTCGAAAACCATACTGTAAAACAAAATCAGGTACTGACATACGAAATAACATACGGCGCGAGCAGTTCTGCGGCATACAGTACTCAGAATACCATTGTAGCAAGGTACAGTAGCGACAGAGACCCCAACAACGCGTATCTCGCGGATTATATCATCTCCTCAGCTACCCCCGCGTATGGAGGCGTACAACCCGTTATAGATCAACAAAACAGAACCATTACATGGACAATTCCATCCCTGCCGCAAGGGGTAATAAATCAGAAAGTGACGTTCCAATTACGAACCAAAAGCAACTATACGCTCCCGCAAAAATTGACTCTTTCCAACAGTGCCGTGATGCAGAATACATTCGTTTCGCTCCCTGAACAATATACCCGTCAGGAATATCTCTATGAGAAGGAAATACCCGGCCCGGCACCTACGGCAATGAGTACCCCCGCGCCTTCTCCCACAGGTGTAATACCGCAAAAAACTACTCCGCTACAGATACTGCTAATCTCCCAGATACAATTGACCCCAACGCAGACAACCATTGATAGCACGACAAACCAGCCATCGCGTGCAACTATCTACTACGGAACTACACCTGACACACTCAATACAATAACAGAAGATCCAGCGCTGACGTACTATCACACAATCACACTCAAAGATCTGACTCCTAACAGACTATACTTTTATAAAGTGGCAGTGACAGATGCGCAGGGAAAGAGACGATGGTCAGATACCCTTACGTTTACGACCCCGAAACAGACAACTGCAGCACCCATACCTATAAAAGGAACAATGACACTCCTGAACGGCACCACGCTTATCCACTCTTCCGTCATTTCCGACAGTTACACCGGTATCGTTCTGCCGAAATATACTGACTATCAAATCATTTATACCCCCGAAGCAGGAGGAGGAATTATCGGGATTGATCTGCTGATAACTTCACAAAACGGCATGCAGCAGATGGCAGCAATGACACCACATGATCAGTCTTCTTATACAGCGACAATACAGACAGACCAGGCAGGAAGATATGCTCTTATCTTACTGCAAAAAGATAAATACGGTACGCTCTTGAGCAAAAAATTATCAGAATTAATTATTACGGAACCATTTCTCGTCACGGATAGTGCATCAGGTAAACCGATAGAAGATGCGAGTATTGTTTTATACCGGTACGATATAGATAAGAACATGTTTGTATCATTTTCATACCTACAAAGTGATAAAAACTATACCAGAATATATACCAACAAAGATGGACAGGCGCTTATCACGCTTCCTCCTGGAAAATACCAGGCAGAAATACGTGCATTGGGATATGCTCCTGCGAAAATAACATTTAGTATCAATGGAAAAGACGGTAATGGTTTTCCTCATGCAACACTTGATAAGGATGCCCTCAATACAGCGTTTATCAGACAGACCATACAAACGACATGGGATGACGTACTCAATAACGGATCAAATCAGATAAAACAATTAGGAGCATCATTGCGGCTCTACTACCTCAGCGCGGTAGCAACATTAACTACCCTTATCAGCCTCTCGTTCATCACGTTCGGTTTTCGCACCAATATTGATGTGAAACAAGCGATTCCTTTCACCCTTTTCCATCTCTTTTTACTCACAAAACAGCAAAAGAGCGGCTATATACGAGGGATAATAAAGGATGAGCAAGGAAAAACGATACCCGGAGTCTACATTGATATTATGGCGCATAACGAATCAGTCGTGCTGTCCCACACGGTGACGGATAAACTCGGGAGGTTTCAATATAAAAATAACTTCAAACACGAATATGTAAAACTGGTACTTTCAAAAGATGGCTATCCTATAACCGAAAGAGTAGAAAAAAATGATGAAGAGTCCATAGTGAAAATAACCCTCACGAAAAAGGCTGCACATACCCAGAGAAGAAGTAAAGCAGTCCTGCAGGAAATATTCGGAAGTTTCTTTGAAGTGCTGCTTATTGTCTGTCTGATCGCCGAAATCATCTTTATCCAAAGCTTTGGACTGGTAAAGACGCTCCCCTTTATCGTTATTTCGCTACTCAACCTCATGCTCTGGGTCTTTTACCATCGACAGACACATGTATAGACTCCCACTGTGGACCTGAAGAGACTCGAACTCTCGACCTCCTCCATGCCATGGAGGCGCTCTACCAACTAAGCTACAGGCCCTCTTTTTGCTTCGTAGAAGCAAAAAACTGAAAACTAAGAACTGAGAACACGCTCGCTTCGCGAGCTCAAAACATAATTTGTACAGTTTTTGTTTTTAGTTCTCTGTTCCTAGTTCTGGGTATGTTCGCCGCCGGCGAACATGTGTGGACCTACCGAGAATCGAACTCGGACCTCTGCAATGCGAATGCAATGTTGTACCATTCAACCATAGGCCCATATTTTGCTTCGTAGAAGCAAAAAACATATAACTAAAAACGAAGAACTTAAAACTAGAACCTATTATCTCATATTTCTCGTTTGTTTTCAGTTCTTAGTTTTAGGTTCTCTGTATCCGCGTCGCGGATTAGCGTATATATGCAAGCGGATTGACAAACGCCCCGCCGGAACGCATCTCAAAATGGATATGCGGACCCGTCGTCCTCCCTGTCATACCGATCCACCCTACGATAGTACCTCCGCCGACAACTCGCTGTCCGACAGAAACATTCACACCACTCATATGAGCGTAATGAGACTCAATTCCCGCACCATTACTGATCCATACATTTGTCCCGTATCCTGTATCCCACGTCCCGACACTTACCCTCGTCACGGTACCATTGTGCGCGGCGCGCAGAGGCGTGCCGACGGGCGCCGCGATATCAAGTCCGGAATGATACCAACTATAATACTGCGTCAGAGCGCCTCTGGCAGGATAGGTAAATCCTCCACTCGCCACGGGAATCGGTCCTTGCGCTACATACACAGCCGGTCTGCGAATAGAAGGCTTCTCTGTAGGCTTGATACCGTCAGGCACGATAAGCATTTGACCGGTGACAAGCGCTAAAGTTTCTCCATTACCGGCAAACTCATTAAACGGAAAATCCGCAATCTTCTGCGGCTCAGTGTTATACTTCTTTGCAACGGTATAGATTGTTTCGCCTGCTTCGACTTTGTGCGCGACCCCTGTTACGGGAAGAATTTTCAATTCATCCCCTACTGTTAATGAATCACTGCTGAGATCATTTGCCCATCTGATAGTATCTTCAGAGATGGCATTATCTTTTGTAGAAAATTTCTTGGCAATCGTCGCGACAGTATCCCCGCGTTCAACTCGGTACGTGATAATTTTGTCCCTCGGCTTCTCCGAAATATCTGTTTGAAAAACATTTTCATCTACCAAAACAGACTGTTTTTTGGCTGTGGAAGCTTCCAGATTGAGATTTACTTGCTGCGGAGCAAAAATAGGATAGGTATCAGCAAGAACAGGCGCGAGAAGCACACCAATCCCCAAAACACCCATGGTAGTTAAATGCAAAAATGGACGATTATATCGTCCTCGCTTCATAAGGAAAAACTTTACGAGATGATTCTTATTCTTTTCAAAACGGAAGGTAGATTTTGATAATTTTTTTTTCAGATAAAACGCCAAGAATTCACTGAAACTTTTAACATCTTTTAGACTTTCTCCTATTCTGGATGAAAGACGCTGTGTATTTCGTCTACGCATTAACATAAGGTGGAATTATATCAAAATTAAGGATATCGGTAAATTTGATGGTATCAAATTTATACTCTGAGGTCAAATAAGATAAGCTATAGATACAGACTACGAGCTCGCAGTCTTGAGGTTATCGAGAAATTCCTGATTTGTCTTGGCTTTGCCGAGCCTCTCTACAAAAATGGCAGTTCGCTCATCTTCTCCGAGCATATCCATCATACGTCGCATGGTAACAATTTTGGTAAGATTTTCTTCAGGGAGGATACGCTCTTCTCCTCGGGTACCGGATCTGGCAATATTAATAGCAGGATAAATTCTCCTCTCAGCAAGGGCTCGACTCAGATGCAGTTCCATGTTGCCTGTACCTTTGAATTCTTCATAAATAAGGTCATCCATGCGTGAGCCGGTCTCCACAAGTGCCGTACCGATAATAGTCAGAGATCCGCCCTCCTGACAGTTGCGTGCCGCACCGAAGAATCTCTTTGCGGGATGCAGCGCAGCAGGATCAAAGCCTCCTGAAAGTGTCCTGCCGCTTGGCTCAACAGACAAATTGTATGCTCTCGCAAGTCTGGTGATAGAATCAAGCAGGATAACAACATCTTTACCGAGTTCTACCATGCGCTTTGCGCGGTCAAGAGTAATCTCCGCAACACGAGTCTGATTCTCCGGCGGTTCATCAAAATTTGATGCCACAACCTCACCTTTGACAGACATACTGATATCCGTAACTTCCTCCGGACGCTCACCGATGAGAGCCGCCATCAGATGCACATCAGGGAAATTTGCCGAAATTCCTGCCGCAATCTGCTTGAGAATAGTCGTCTTTCCTGCCTTTGGGGGAGAAACAATCATACCACGCTGTCCGAATCCGATCGGCGCAATCAGATCAATCGTACGTGTAGAAAGCGGCGTTACGTCGGTAGCTAAAAGTAGCTGTTTATTGGGATAAATAGGTGTCAAATCATCAAAATACGGTCTTTTTACTGCCTCTTCAGCCGGCATTTCATTTACTTTCTCTACCTTCAGAAGGCCATAATATCGTTCCGTATCCTTGGGAGGACGCGCGACGCCTTCGACAAGGTCTCCCGGTCTGAGCATAAATCGTCGGATCTGCGACTGTGAGATATAAATATCGCGATTTGAATGAATAAATTTCGGACGAAGGAAACCATGTCCCTCCGGCTGTGTATCCAGAAATCCTTTCACTTCCTCTGTAGGAGTATTCTGTTGCTGAGGATATTGATTATTGGAATGATAGCCGGAATGCTGCATCTGCGGTTGATCTGATGAAGTGGAACGATCACTACGATCACCACCGATATGAATTCTATGCGGACGGACAGGAATTCTTTCAGACGCAGGACGAACTGCCGGTGCTTCTTTTACCGGCTCCTGCGCTTCTGCAGCTTTTACTGCTGACGGTTTTCCAATAAGATCATCTACTGCTAATGGTTGGGCTGTTTTTTTCGTTACCATAGGATCATTCTCTTCGAATCATTGCCGAATCAGGCATAAAAAGGTTACTGAAGATTCAGTGTGTGTATACTTACGCTATTACACCACACTTTGGTCTATTTGTCAATAATTGCTATCCTGCTAATCAATGAGTCTGGGCACCCTTAATCCGGCAAGTCCTGTCCCCATAAAGAAATACATCACAAAATTGACAATCATAAACGCAGCAAACGCGATCACCAAACCGATAAGCGCGTGTACTATTTGTGCGCGCGCTGCGGCAACTTTTGCTCTGTCTCCGCTGGACATTGCCCACCGGACACCGCCCCAAACGAGATATATCAACGCAATAAGAATACCGATAATAAGGATCATCTGTATAATAGCCCCTGTTATAGATCCTGAATTCTCCAATCTGATATTACACAAACCTGCGAAGTTCGGTCCTGCTGCCTGACAAATATCAGTGGCAAATACGCGCTGCGGATAAGATAAAAATCCTATAATAGTTGCAATTGGGACTACTTTTGTTATATAATATCTCATCTTTATTTATAGTAGTAATTTATGAAGATGAAGTCAAGCACATAACTTGCTTGACGTAAGCTTATAACCATGCTATTGTAGCCGAAATCAGAAAGTATGAAAAAAAAGTTATCATTTATATCAGGCCTTCTATCCCTTTTTATTCTCGCAGGGATAGCGGAAGGAGCATCTACCGCTGACTGCCAGCCTATATACGGAGGAGCCGGAGCCTGTGAGCAAAACAGCGCAATCACCATCAATAAGCAAGTCCGGAATCCCGAGACCAATGCATTTGTCGAAAATTTGACAATCAATAATCCACAGTACCAACCGGGCGAAACTATAATTTTTAAAATCACTATCACAAATACATCAGGAGGCACGGTGGAAAAATTTGATGTTTATGACTTCTTTCCCCAATACATCGATCACGTAAAAAGTGACGGGAAATACGATCAGGTCAAAAAGACCCTCGCATTCACTGTGGGACAACTGAAAAGTAAAGAAACAAAGACATTTATGGTGGAAGCAAAAGCTGCAGCCAAAGAAAAACTTCCGGATGATCCACAAGCCAGATGCGTCATCAATCAAGTTTCGGTAAAAGCTAACAACAGAACAAGCCAAGATAATACGCTGGTATGTATCGCAAAAGACGGCACCCAATCAACCTTTGAAACAAAAGGAGATGCCGTGCCTACATCTGCCCCAAAAGCAGCAGTTGCAGCTCCCAAAGCAACAGCGACACCTACCCCGACAAAAAAACCACAGCCTACCGCAGTACCGACCAAAACGACTACAACACCAGTCCCCACAAAAAAACCGCAGCCTACTGCGGTACCCCAGCAACAAAACCAACCGACAACTACCAAAGGCGGCTTACCGATCTATGAACCGGAACAGACAACGACAACCCCTGATACAGGACCTGAAGCGATTGCTCTTCCGGGACTCTTCTCCATTTTCGGATTAGGATTTATTATCCGATCCAAGGCTAGAACTTGACAAATTTTCCAACCAGTGCTAATCTCTGATCTTCCTCTGCCCTACATAATTTGAAGATTAACAAAACTCATTATGAATTTACATAACTCAGCAGTAACCGTCATCATTCCCATATACAACGCAGGGAAATTTATTGAAGAATGTCTGCAAAGCCTTTCTGACCAGACATATAAAAATCTGCAAATCATCGCGGTTGACGACCATTCTCGAGATGATTCCATGACCATACTCAAACGATTTAAAGAAGAGCTTCCCGGACTTGAAGTGTATAGAAATAAGAAACGCTACGGCCTGGCTACATGCTACAACAGAGCAATGCGGAGAGCAAAAGGACGTTTTGTGGCGTTTATGAATCCCAATGATATCAACGCGATAAGCCGATTCAAGCGTCAGGTGAACTTTCTTCTCACGCATCCAAAGACGGTAGCGGTTGGTACACAATTCACAAGCATCAACGACGACAACAAGAAAATCATGCGAAGCAATCTCCCTGAGTCCTACGAAGAAATCTATCAAAATCTTCTTCCGGCTTCTCCAATCATGCCTGAAACAGTAATGATCGACAGAACGATGATCCCAAAAGATCTTCTGTATTTCAATCCCAAAAAATATCCATTTATTTTTACGGAAGTATTTATCAAACTCTTCCAGTATGGACAAGTCGCCAATATTGCACACTCTTTGTACTTCCATAGAGAGACAGCAAAACGCTACGGCAAGCAAATTACGGGCACAAAGGAGCTTATCATGCGCTTCAGATTGTGGCTGGCATCCAGAGCAAATTACCACTACCGTCCATCGTGGAGAATCACGCTGCCGGCAATGATCAGACATTCCTATTCCTAGCCCCTAGCCCCTAGCCCCTAGCCCCTAGCCCCTAGCCCCTAGCCCCTAAACATCATAACTCCTGAAAAAGTAAAAAGTTATTAAATATTTATCCACATTATTGTGGATAATATAATTTAGCTTGATATATCAAGCTAAATTATATTATAAAAGCTATAGGCCAGTGGTAAAAAGATGACAGTAATATTATAGGTTGACAACTTTTTTTCATTATGATAGTATTGTTGATGATTATGAAATTGTTTAAACAATTAATGAATCAAATGAAGGTAAAAAGTGACAAAAAGGTTACTGATTATCAAAGAGAGGCATTAATTCGTGAGGGTAAAGAGCAATTTCAGTTACTGATCAAACGAGGCTTAACAATTAAAACGGCAATATAACACAAAAAAAAGAGCATCACTTTCGTTACTCAAAATGATAAGTTCAGGTACGATAAGCAATGCTCTTAGGGTAAATTATCATTTAGTTCTTCAGGCAGGAATAAACTAAATGATAAACAAAATATATCTGAAGTTTGTCAGGTTGTCAAGAAAAGTTCTGAGGCAAAAAATAGCGATTTGAGTTGTCAAATCAACATTTTTCATGCATACTTTTCACGCACAAATGGTAGAGTTTTGCTCGTCTTTTGAGACGAGGTAGGGGTCTTGGGCAGGGACTCTTACCTCTTCTGAGGAGGCGAGCTTTTTTGTTAGGAGCCGCCACATGTCATCCCGGACTTGATCCGGGATCTCTCAATTAACTAAACACTTAGAACTTATAACAATTTTTTGTTTTTAGTTTTATGTTATGAGTTATTTAGAGAGTCCCAGCCGTAGCTGGGAATGACGAAATATCTCATATTTTCTTCGCAAATAGGATTCGTCCCGTAGCTGTCTGAATTGTGCGGGAAACTACCACATCAATCGATTTCCCAATATACTCTTTTCCCTCTTCGACCACGATCATCGTTCCGTCATCCAGATACCCCACGCCCTGCGTCGGATCTTTGCCTTGATGAGAGATCTTGATATGCAGCGATTCTCCCGGTACTGCGATCACTTTCAAAGAATTTGCCAAAGCATTCAGATTGATCGCCGTTACATTTTCAATATTTGCTTTTTTCTCAAGGTTATAGTCACAGGTGATGACCTTGCCTTTGTGGATCTTAGCAAACTTAATAAGCTTTTCATCCACTTCAATAGGCTTTTTAAACATCTTTTCCTGCTCATCAGGTAGTACTGTGAATTTCATTTTTTTCGCTTTTCTGAGTTTTTCCAATGCCTCAAGCCCCTTACGTCCACGCAGCCTTTTTACCATATCCTGCGTATCGGCAATATGCTTGAGTTCCAGAAGAATACTCGGGGTGATGACGATCGTACCGTTAAGAAGACCTGAATAAATAACATCAAAGATACGCCCGTCAATAATCGCTGATGTATCCAAAAAAATCGCTCCCTCAATTTTCTGCGCTTTCTTTGTCTGCTTTTTCTTGGGTCTACTAGGCATAGTCGGCCAGCGGGACATCAAGGATTTGGACACTTCCTCAGCAATTGCGCCGATAATGTTGGGAGAAAATACCGGAGATTTCTTCTCCTCGGTTTTCTTCTCATCTTTCTTTTCTTCAGGCATCTGCCCTTCTTTTTTTATCTCTTCCTTTTCCATATTATTTGTCCAGCATACGCAAGACTGCTGCCAACGATGTACTTTTCTTTGGCGTAATGATATTCTTATACCCGAGCTTTTCAGATTCTTTTATCCTTTTTTCCAGTCCGGGGACACTTCGCAGTTCTCCCAAAAGTCCTATTTCCGCTATTCCGACGGTATTCGTGAGAGGAATGTTCTTTATACTTGAATAAACAGCGAGACAAATGCCGAGATCAATTCCGGGATCAGATAGCTTCATACCCCCCGCGACATTCACAAACACATCCATCGTATCCACAGGCAGACGGCAGTGTTTCTGAAGGACAGCGAGCAATAATTCAACCCGTCGTCCGTCTACCCCGGACACCACACGACGTGGCATAGGAAGTCGTGTAGTGACCACCAATGCCTGCAATTCCACAAGAAAGGCTCTTGAACCTTCCAATGTCGAAACAAGAACACTTCCGGGCACCTGCTCCTTCTTTTGGGTGAGGAAAAGCTGTTCGGGCTGTGTCGCCTCAATGAGCCCTTCTTCTTCCATAATGAAAATACCAACCTCATCCACAGGCCCGAAACGATTTTTGAGACTGCGGAGTATTCTTGTCTTGGCGAATTTTTCTCCTTCCAGAAAAAGCACCGTATCCACCATATGGGACAGGATCATCGGACCCGCGACCATCCCTTCTTTGGTTACATGTCCCACGATAAAAATCGGTATGTTGAACTGCTTTGCGGTACGGACAAACTGCATCGTCCCGTACCGCACTTGTCCGACAGAACCGGATAATCCAGAGACATTCTGTGATTCGATCGTCTGGATCGAGTCTATAATTACTAATTCAGGCTTCATCTCTTCTATTCGGGAGGCTATAGTATCCGCATCCGTCATAGACAACAGATACAATTCCTCTTCCCCAGCCTCTTTTTGCTTCGTACCTGATACATTTTCTCTGATTCGCACCGCGCGCATTTTTACCTGTTCTACGGATTCTTCACCCGAAACATATAGGATTTTCTGTCCCGATTCCGAAAGCGTCAGTGCCAGTTGCAGAAGTAATGTCGATTTGCCGACACCGGGGTCCCCGGCGATCAACGTTACTGATCCTTTGACGACACCTCCGCCAAGAACTGTGTTCAATTCTTCATATTTAGTCTGTATTCTCGACTTTTTCTCATATGCAATCTCTGCAATTTTTTTCGGCTGATTCTGTATGGAAATTGAGGAAATATTGTCTGCAGCGATATTCGCAGATCTTGCCACCTTAAACTCTTTCAATGAATCCCACTGTCCGCATTCGGGACATTTACCTAACCATTGAGGAGTATCGTAACCGCATTCCTGACAGACAAAATTTGTTACAGGTTTCTTCATATCCTTATTATACCTCTTAATAACTTCCTCTGATGCTTCATTTTCCAACTATTTTCTATTTTTTGGCAGTTAGGATGGCAAACTCGGTATGCCAATTTATGGGGCGCAATTTTTTATCGATAGCCCATTGGCTTTTCGAGGAGAACCGGTGTAAGCATAATTTGATGTCGTCTTTTATCATAATCCGCGATAATAACAGCGACAGACTGACCTTCAGTATATGACACGTTCGGCAGTATTTTCTCTTTTCGGAGGATTCCCTCGACCTCTTCTTCCTCATCAAGGGCAATGATGACATCGCCGTCTTCAATACGCACTACTTTACCGGTAATTTTTTTATCTACCGGATATTTCTCCATGAGCGTCTCGAACGGATCATCCGTCATACGTTTGATGGAAAGACTTACCCGCTTGGTATCATTATCAAATTTGGATAATATAGCCTCAATTTGATCACCCGCGCTAAACATTCCGGCAATATCATGTACTTTCTCCCATGATGTTTCGGAAATATGGATAAATCCTTCCAACTCTGCTTCTTCTTTCTCTACAGGCAGCGAGACGAAGACACCGAAGGGAGTGACATTGGTGACAGTGACCTTTACTTTCTCGCCCACTTTAAACTTCTTACTCAATTTGGCAAATTCTTCAGCGGACATTGTCTTTTTCTGAGAAAAAATAACTTTGTTATCTTTTCTATTAATCTCCAATACCGTTACATTAACCTGCTGACCGCCGTGGAGCCCGTCTGCTGAATACGCGATATGTGACTGCGGCAGAAAACCTGAAACGCCAAAGGCAGTATCCACCAGAAAGCCTGCTTTGGTTGAATCCTTTACCGTCACTTCAACCTGCGCGCCGCTCTTTTGCAGCTCTTCAAGTCGACCCCATGCCAAGTCTCCGAGATATTTTCGTAAAGAAACGATCGGCTGACCGCTTTCTGACTCGGGATTGAGGACATATACTTCCACCGAATCACCTACAGCAAAAGTGCTAACAATTGTATGAGCAATTCTCTTATCACGCTCAAGCACCAATGCATCTGTTTTTGCACCTGCATCCACCAATATTTCATTGGGTGTAAGTTTGGTAAGGGTCGCTTTTATTGTTTCACCTTTTTTGAGGGTAACAAATTTTCCTATATGTGAGGCCATAAGACGCCCCATCGCGCTCATGCTCTTTTCTGAATTTGTAGATTTATTTCTTGATGAAGCTTTTGCCATTCATGATATGCCTTTCTCAATAAGATAGTGCAAGTATAGCATCTCCATGCCTATACTGCAAATAGCATTTTCCCCATTTTCTTCTTCTCTACCTTCAACTTATTACCTATTTATTACCTAATTATTTGCATTTTTTAATAATATAGGATATAATACCTCTACTATGACACAAGGCGCATCCATTCAAAATATAAATAGAGAAAATGTATCTGAACCTAACTATACGGAGGCATCACTTTCGTACTCTAGGCTATCTAAAAGAGGTAAGTTCCTCGGTTTAGCGCTTCCTATAGCTGTTATATTCGCATCTCTTGCAACGATTAGTGCACTGGCACCGGTACAGGAAGTGAAAATGAATCAGGAGGCAGTACAAGCTATCAATAATACGCAGGATACCCAAACTACACACTGTATTTCCCCTTATAATGGATACTATGATGAGTACTACGGTTATTATGGATACAATAACGACTATAAGTGCGTTAATCCTATACCATATCCCACAACAGAATACCAATACATTAATACCGTTCAGCCTACGGTTGCGCCTATAAATGAAAACTACAATTATACCTATACTGCACCTGTCCCGACAACACCTCCGACACAAGATGTCAATGCAACAACGCAGCAAATTATTGCGGTACAACAGCAAATCGGTCAAAGGATGGTGGCATGCAATCAAACAGCCAAACAACAACAGGCGCAGATACTCGGCCTGAAACAGCAGCAGAAACAGTTGTATGCCCAAAGTGATGCTATATGGAATGAATCATATAGACTGGACAATAGTATGCCCGCAGGTGAAGCGAAAAGACAACAGATGGCAGCACAATCATATCAGTTGCAAGCACAGGGAGATGCGCTTACACCGACTATCTATGCGGCTGAGGGGCAATACGGGACAAATAAAGATAATTGCTGGAACACTATCAATGCGCTGATTCAACAGCGGGAAGATCTGGAAAACAGACAGTGGACACAATATGACGATAACATGAATCTTACGCTTTACCTCCCCTATTAAACTCGCAAGAGTTACTATCTAGGCACAAATGAACCTCCTAAATGGAGGTTCATTTTGTTTTAATAACAAAAATATTCCGGCAACGACCTATTTTCCCACATATGTAGTATCGTGAGCGCTGATACGTTTCACTTCTCTGTTCGGAATGGGAAGAGGTGGTACCATATCGCTTCAATCACCGGAAAGTTTTTGTTATTAAAGATCTTAGAGAGTCATTATGACTCACTAAAGAGTGAAGAGAACGTCTTAAAAAAATTTACTCTCGACCATTAGTAAGGGTAAGCTTAATACATTACTGTACTTCTACTGCCCTCCTATCAACCTGGTAGTCTTCCAGGGGTCTTTCCCCGCCTTGCGGCGAGATCGAAATCTTATCTTGGAAACGGCTTCCCACTTAGATGCTTTCAGCGGTTATCCGATGGGAATCTAGCTACCCGGCGATGCAGGCCTTACAGCCCACAACCGGCACACCAGGGATTCCCTCATCCCAGTCCTCTCGTACTAGGGACGAACCTCCTCAAATTTCGACGGATATACAGGATAGAGACCGAGCTGTCTTACGACGCTCTGAACCCAGCTCGCGTACCACTTTAACCGGCGAACAGCCGGACCCTTGGGACCTTCTCCAGCCCCAGGATGTGATGAGCCGACATCGCTGTCGAATCACATGTTACCATGTGCACTGACTATACCTTCATCCGCCAACAATCGCTCTTCAAGTCGTGAACGAATAGTTCTGAAAAAACTTGAAGTAAGATGTGGAGGAGCTAGCCGTTTAGGTAAAATGTCGCCTGTTCAAGCTAACTTTACCTCCCTATGCCCGTATTAACCAAGCATAGAAGTCGATACGGTCCTGCAACCAGAATCTGAAAAGATCATACTGCCTGCAGTACCTCGGTATTGACCATATGGTGTTCAAGTATATGGCGTTCACCGATTTTGACTAGTATTTTTATCATTTAACTGCACCTCTATCGTGCATCGTTAAATAACCAGACTTAGAGATTACTCTCTAGGCGCCCCAATGTTGTAGTTAAGGTGCCAAACCGCATCGTCGCTGTGGACGCTTGGATGCGATCAGCCTGTTATCCCCGGGGTAGCTTTTATCCGTTAAGCTGTGTGCATACCACTATGCATCACAGGATCACTAAGACCTGCTTTCGCACCTGCTCGACTTGTAGGTCTCGCAGTCAAGCTGGCTTTTGCCTTTACGCTATCACTCCGATTTCCATCCGGAGTTAGCCAACCATTGTGCGGCTCCGTTGCGTTGTAGGAGCCTACCTCCCCAGTAAAACTGCCCACCAGACACTGTCCCCCGCCCGTATTTTTATGCGGGTCGGAGTTATGCTCACTCATTCCAAAGAGAGGTATTTCACTGATGACGAATCTCCCTCCTATTCTAAACAATTAGAGTAAGCTTGCAAATGCCAAGCTACAGTAAAGCTCCCGGGGTCTTTTTGTCCATGTATACCTAGGCCGCGTCTTCACAGCCATCTCAATTTCGCCGGGTAAAGGATTAAGACAGTTACTTTGTCATTCTACCTTTCGTGCGGGTCGGAACTTCATGTTATCCCTCAATTACTTGAGGCACAGACTATATCTTCACCCACGACAGTTAGTAGTTCTGTCTTTGTATATCTTCGTGCTCCCAAACCATTCATCTGATACGCGCAGTGAATAATCTCCGTGAGAGTATCTTTTTTGCGATGCTCACCGTTATAAATCCTTTTACAGATTGTGGCAAACATTGCAAAATCTTCTCTCTTCGATGAAAGTAATGGATACTTCTCGAAATGCGGAATCACTTTTACGATCAAATCAGTTATACTTCTTACCTCATATTTATACGTGCGATCACATGGATTCTTTCTGATAGTACCGCATCCGAAGTATTGTTGCATCAACAATAATACTTCTTGGCGATCACTATTTTGAGCGACTCCAAACGTCGGCCGTACTTCAAGTTTGGTCAGAAGTTTTGGTCTAGGAGAAAATGAGATAAAGAAACTACCTTCGCCATCGGTATATCCTGATAGATAACTACCGATATCAACTGTCGCGAATGTTGGCGTATTAGGCATAAATTCTACTTTAAATAGATTATACCTCTGACTAATATTAGTCAAGTCGTTACGGGGTCAATTCGCCAGCTGGCGAACGACTTCCCACGGTATTACCCTCGTTTTAGCATGCTGCCTTGTCAGCACAACACGATAGGGCTCCACCGTTATAAGCCAATACGGGTTTGTTTTTCACTTGCCCGACAAGGAATTTCGCTACCATAGAACAGTTATAGTTACTGCTGCCGTTTACTGGAGCTTAAATCCTAGACTGATTATTGCTAACTTCATCCGAGATTTTTAACTTACCAGCACTGGGCAGGTGTCAGCCCCTATACGTTACTTTTCAGTTTTGCAGGGACCTGTGTTTTAGATAAACAGTTGCAAAGTAAACTTTTGCTGTGGCCACATCGAATTGATATGGCGAGGCATCTCCCAAAGGTTACGCCTAGCTTTTTTGCCGAGTTCCTTAATCCTCTGTCTCCCGATCACCTTAGTCTACTCGACCAGCCCACCTGTGTCGGATTGTGGTACGGAAATGTATGCGTTTCACTCTTGCGAGTATAATGAAGCGTTTCCTGGGAACTGAAAAAGATTGAATTATCCCTCTTTTACAAGGAACTCTCATTCGCAGCTCGAATAAGCAAGAAAACGGATTTGCCAATTTTCTCTGTCTAACTGCTTAGACCCGCCGTAACGGGCTCAAGTTTTCCGATTCCGAAACTCCCTTATATCCACATACACTGTAGTTGAATATTAACAACTTGTCCATCGGTCTAATCCCCTTTAGCGAGGAAGGACCTTAGGGCCGACTCACCCTCCGCTGATGTACATTGCGGAGGAAACCTTGGGCTTTCGGTGTGCAGATATCTCATCTGCATTGCGCTACTCATGCCGGCATTCTCACTTCTATCCGCTCCACCATGCCTTGTCAGCACAACTTCACTGCAAATAGAACGCTCCCCTACCACACTTCGCCAAGGCTTCGCGTGGCAAGCCAATCCAATTCTCTTAAGCAACATCAAAAACCAAACTGCACAAATAATTGCGAAGTGTGGTCCCTCGTAGCTTTAGCGAAGTGGGACTTTCCAATCGAAGTCTTAGCGAAGTATCTCCAATTTCGGCAAGAAACTTAATCCTCGGTACATTTTCGGCGCCACAATCCATCCGCCAGTGAGCTGTTACGCTATCTTTAAAGGGTGGCTGCTTCTAAGCCAACCTCCTGGGTGTCTCTGGATCTTGACTTCCTTCAAAACTTAGCTTCTATTTAGAGGCCTTAATTGGGAGTCTGGGCTGTTTCCCTTTCGACTCATCAGCTTAGCCCGACAAGTCTGACTACTGGAATAAAAGTACAGGTATTCGGAGTTTGTTTGGATATGAGAAGTTGCCCCCCCATAATCCATTCAGTGCTCTACCCCCTGTGTTATAACCAGCGCTATACCTTAATATATTTCGGGGAGAACCAGCTATCTCCGGGTTCGTTTGGCATGTTGCCTCTAATCTCAAGTCATCTCAGCCCATTGCTACGGACACGAGTGCGGTCCTCCTCTCGATGTTACTCGAGACTCAACCTGCTCAAGATTAGCTCACCCGGTTTCGGGTTTATTGACTGCTACTAAAATAGCCCAGTTAGGGCTCGCTTTCACTATGTCTTCCCAACGAAGTTGGTTAAACTAACGCAGCAATCAAAAACTCACCGGCTCATTCTTCAATAGGCACGACATCATCTCGTCAAAGACGGACTCTGTCTGCTTGTTAGCCAACAATTTCAGTTCTGTTTCATCCCCCTCCCGGGGTGCTTTTCACCTTTCCCTCACGGTACTAGTTCACTATCGGTAGATTCTGATATTTAGCCTTGGAACGTGGTCGTCCCGGATTCCCACAAAGTTTATCGTGCTCCATGGTACTTAGGTACAAACTATCGGTATTTGAAATTTCGTATACGAGTCTTTCACTCTCTTTGGAAGACCATTCCGGATCTTTCTACTATCGCAAATACATCGAATGTCGTCTGCCCTGCAACCCCACTTACGTGGTTTAGGCTGTTCCGCTTTCGCTCACCGCTACTTACGGAATCTCATATGATTTC
>CAZLSZ010000001.1:116215-121818 GCA_964562445.1 uncultured Gammaproteobacteria bacterium | reverse complement strand
ATAATTAAATAAGTTCTGTGAACTGAATATATTAAAGTTATGTCCTGCGGGATTTGCTATGATAAGCGATGTGTCTTCCCACACAAAACCATTAAAAAGCATATTGCCATAGACTAGTATGCCAATCACAATAATCCAATGAATCGCTTTGACAGTCGTCAACGGAATGAAAAGGGATTTAAAAGAGAATTCTTGTATGCCTTCTCTATCTTGTTGTGTGTGCATACCAATATTATAAATAATTTCTACTATTGTTTGCATGGAGAATTAGTTATACTCAATTTGCAATGCATATACACAAAAAAATGCTTTTCTTCACAATTATTATTCTCATCGTGATGATCTATTATATGCATCCGATTCCACTCCAAATTCCTAATCCTGATATCGGTACACACTTATTATTGGGGGAAATAATAGTACATACAGGGAATATTCCACATGCAAATCTTCTTTCTTTTACCTATCCTGATCACCCGTTTATCAACACCACATGGCTTTCTGAAGTTATCTTTTATCTCACGACAAATCAATTCGGATACATAGGACTTATTTTCCTTGCAACAGCAATTATGATCTCCGCATGGGTGCTGCAATTTGTCATTGTAAAAAAAGAAAATAGTATGGCAATAACAATTGCCGCGCTTTTCTATCTCATTATTCTCGCGCTTCGTACCGAAATTCGACCGGAATTATTTAGCTATCTTTTTCTATCAACCGCAATATTGCTTATCACAAACTATAAATCAAAACCAACGAAACTCCTCTATCTTTTTATCCCGTTACAACTCCTTTGGGTAAACATGCACATATATTTTATCGTGGGAAATGCATTACTATTTTTGTTATTTATTGATGCTCTCTATCATAAAAAAAATCGACTCCATATAGGTATTGTCACAGCTCTTGCCGCGATTATTACAATCATTAATCCCAATGGTATACGGGGAGCATTATACCCTCTTTTTGTTTTCAATAATTACGGAGCAAATGTCATTGAGAATAAAAATATTATTTCCGCAATAACAACACATTTCAACTTTTATTTCCTTTGTCTCTTGCTATCTATAATCACTTTATGGATTGGAATTGGTATTGCATATAAAAAAGTTACACGTATCGATATTTTTATTGCATTACTCTTTACCATACTTACTTTTTTTGCAGTCCGAAACATGGGATTATTTCTTTTTGGAACATTCTATCTATCAGTAAAAACTTTTTCGTATACGCTACAGAAAGTAAAGAAGATACATTACTCCGCATATTTCTATACATTATCAATAGTACTTTTCATTTTCACTGTCAGCATTTCGTCAATCATCATATGGAAATTATCAAACAAAGGGATTGGATTTGGATATAGAGATCGTATGGAGCCTGCAGTTAATTTTTTTAAAAAACATAATCTTACGGGACCGATATTTAATAACTACAACACGGGGAGTTATATTTCATACAAATTGTATCCTGATAAAAAAGTATTTGTTGACGGAAGGCCTGAAGCTTATCCGAAAGAGTTTTTTTATAATGAATACCTGCCGATGGAATCATCCTATACTGTCTTTAAAAATAATGTGGAGAAATATAAATTGAATACTATTATATATGCACATTGGGATACGACGTATAATGATAATCCGCTGCTGAGAGAATTAATCAATGACAATAATTGGCGTCTTATTTATCTTGATAGTTACACAATAATATTTACAAAAAATACACAGCCAAATAAAAAAATAATTGATACATATACCATCACGCAAGACAACTTTACCATTCCCACTGATGACACTTATAAAATGGAACTGCTTGCAAGTTACGCGAATTTCTTCCGGGTAGTAGGTTGGTATGATAAGCTCATCGATACGGATATACAACTATTAAACATAGATCCGCATAACTGCACAATACTCAACCAACTCATCTCAATAATGCAACGCAAAAAAGATCCGGGAGTTTTTATCTATCAAAACCAATTTGATCAGTATTGCAGATAATTTATCTCATTACGGATGCAGTCTTTGGTATATTTCCGTAAAGGTAAATACATCCGCATTACCGTATCCGATATTATAAAAAACCAGAAAAAGATTATATAACACACATAGCACAAATAAACTCCGCAGTGTTTCATTTTTTTCAAAAGGGATAAGTGATAAAAGAATAATAAGAAAGGGTTCTGCTAATACCATATATCGCATCTGATATGTCCCGCCTTGTATCCCATACACTGTCAAAAAAGTGATCACAAACGTGATAATACCGATTAATGCAAAACAAACTGACTTCCCAGAATTTCGAAAAATAATTTCCTGATTTTTTTTATTAAATAAATAAAAAAGAAATAAATAGATAGGATTTACTATAAATAATGTCAAAAAGTAATAGAAAAAAGGCCGATCATGAACATACTGAAGGTATGAAAATTTCTCCAACATCATTACAGTGGGTTTTGAAAAAAGAGCTGATACAGGCATATGATACTGCATAAAGAAAATGTAAAACCATATCAGAATAAAAAGCATAGGTGTCAAAAACCAGAAGAAAGAAATCATACTATTTTTTTTCTCACATGCATACAAAAGAAGAAATAACAAAAAAGGAAATAAAAGAACAGCGGTATAATTCGTCAAAACTGCCAAAGTAAAAAATAATCCTGAGAGAAAACTATATCTTTTCTTAGTTGATTCACGAAATAACAATAAAAAATAAAAAGAAATTGCTGTCATAAAACTCATAAATAAATCCAGACGAATCTGTACGGAAGAAAAAAGCAGTATTGTAGAAGTAGATGAAAGCACAAGTGATTTTAATGCCATATCTCTTGATTTTGATAATAAATACACTATTTTATAGATAACAAAACACAAGAAGATATAAACTAACACAGGCGCAATCTTTAACCCGAAAACACCAAACAATTTGTAGAACAACGCAAGATACATCGCAAATAATGGTGGGCGAAAAAAGATCGGTGTATTATAGATATCGGGTGAAAGATACCGCAGTAGTTCCGTGTTTTGTAAACTGTATAATTGTCCTGAGGATAATTTGGTTGCTAATGTTTGATAAATAAGTTCATCTCCTTCAACATGTGGAAGCATAACTGAAGTCACAAGAACAATGAAAAAAATAGTAAAAACATATCCATAAACAAAGTTCCTATACCGGTAAAATATTCCTTCATTCATCATAATCACTCTCATCTTTATACAACTTTTTCTCTATAATATATTGTATGCAGAAAAAAATAGCTCTCCTGTTTAATAATAAAAAATATCTCAATATCACAATCGGACTACTTCTCATATTGTATAGCTTTTCTTTTCTCTTTCATACTGATGAAGCATTTAATCAAGACTTAGGGAGACATCTCAAGCTTGGAGGAATTATCTGGAATACAAAAGAGATACCATCAACTAACCTCTTTTCATATACATATCCGGACTTCCCCTTTTTTAACCATCACTGGCTGTTTGAAGTGCTATTGTATCTGAGTGTTATCACTATCGGATTACAAAATCTTTTAATCATAAAATCACTCATGCTACTCATTACTATCAGTATCATTTTGAAAGTAAGTTTTACCACGAAATCAGTCTTAGTCTTTCCATGTGCATATATTTTTCTTCATCTGATGCGCGGTCGATCGGACTTACGACCAGAAATATTTAGTTTTTTATTTACTGCAGTAACATTATATATATTGGAAAGATTTGAAAAAGATAATTCCAAATGGGTGTATGTCCTTCCGCTTATCTCGCTTCTCTGGGTAAATAGTCACATCTATTTCCCTCTCGGAATAATAATGCAATGTGTTTTTCTCGGAAACTTACTCTATACGAAATTGAGAGGAAATACACATATAAAAACCGTACACAATAAAATTGTTACATTATCGATTGTTCTTATCTCCTCAATTATCGTAACACTAATAAATCCTCATTTTCTCAAAGGTGCTCTTTATCCGTTT
Source organism: uncultured Gammaproteobacteria bacterium (assembly GCA_964562445.1). Lineage (GTDB taxonomy): Bacteria > Patescibacteriota > Microgenomatia > Levybacterales > UBA12049 > JACDET01. Next base: position 117,842 of record CAZLSZ010000001.1, on the reverse strand, counting down.
ACTGTATTTCAAAATTATGGTGTCACGATAACCGAAAATCAGACAATATTTGCCCTGCAAAAAACAGGATTTGTTAATCCTGATTTCCTCTTTTATTACCTTTCTCTGCTTATTATTATTTCTCTATTTTATGCAGGTATACTCAAAAAAAATATTACGATCAAAAGCATGATCCTTGTCGTGATGGGTGTAGCACTTGCAACTATTAATATTCGGAGTTTCCCTTACCTATTCCTCATTTCATTTCCATACATGTTCCTTTTCATTCGGTATCAAAAACACGATAACTGGTCAAAATCTCTGATAGTGGTGGCAGCTTTCTTATTACTTATAGAATCAAGTATGTATCTTAATGGGAAATATTATGAACTTACATATAAACCATATCAACCCAAACTCACATTCACCCAAGACGCGAAACCTGCAATGGATTTTGTATTGAAAAATAATCTTCCGGGTCCGATATTCAATAATTTTGATATCGGCAGCTATATTATCTATCGTGGCCACCCTCAATATAAAGTTTTTATCGATGGAAGGCCTGAAGCATATCCCTCATCATTTATTACAGGGACGTACCTCCCCATGCATGAAGACTATAAAAAATTTATTGCAGTAGATAAAAAATATCAGTTTAGAACGATTATATTTTCAATCACAGATCAAAATCCGAGGACAATCAATTTCTTCAATGAAGTACTGAAAGATAATAAATGGAAGCTTGTGTATCTTGATTACTATATGATTATATTCGTAGACACAAAAATGCAGCAAGAAAAGAATCTCGAGGTAATTAATTTGGCAAATGTTAATCCCGACAGATATATATATAATACCTGTGCCGCATATACAAACCTCAGTACTTTTTTTGCAAATATGCACTATTATGATCAGGCAATAAAAATAAATGAAAAAGCGCTTGCTATCAATGCATATCATCCTGGGGCAAATAAAATTATGGCGTATATCTTACTCTTCGGTAAAAAAAGTAAAAATGAAACGCTTATCAAAGAATATGTTTCACGATCCAAAAGCTCAGTATTTTGGTGATACAAGTGGAGTAATTTTGAAACTCATTGGGGTAAAGTAATCGTTACGTAATCGTTAGCTTATATGCACCAGTTCCGTCAATCGTCACGAGTACCTTACTTCCACGATCAATTTCCTTAGTCAGTCGCTTCTGCGCGAGTAAATCCTCAATCGTATCTTGAATGTATCTCCTTAGAGGACGAGCGCCGAATTCTTCATCCACTCCATCTTCGGCGACTTTTTCCAAAACAGCCTCATCAAAGGTAAGAGTAACATCCTGCTTATCCATAGTGTCCATTAATTCCTGCAGCATCAATCTGGCTACTTTACGAATTTGGTCAAGCCCCAAAGGCTTAAATGTAACTACATCATCAAAACGGTTCAGGAGTTCAGGCTTGAATAATCCCTGCTTTTGGAGATAATCAAGCAATTTATGCTGAAACGCTTTATCGATAGGAGTATTCTTTGCAACTTCTTCTCTGATAAATTCTGAACCGGCATTGGATGTCGCGATGATGATCGCGTTTCTGAAAGAAACAGTATTTCCTTTGTTATCAGTGAGTCGGCCATCATCAAGTACCTGCAGGAATAAATTATG
>CAZLSZ010000001.1:0-116205 GCA_964562445.1 uncultured Gammaproteobacteria bacterium | reverse complement strand
TCTCGTGACGGAGATCGACCGCGAATTGGCAACCCGCAGTCTGAGTGAGTTCGTGTACCAGGCGTGGCATGTCGTCGAACCGGCGACGCCTTTTGTACCGGGTTGGCATATCGATGCCATCATCAAGCACCTGGAGAAACAGATTATGTATTTTGGGATTCGCTTTCTCGAATTCATCCAATAATACAAGAGACGCCGGATTATCTTTTATCTTATCCGTCAATTCCCCCCGTTCATCACCTTCTCCGGGAGGAGAACCGAGAAGACGCTTCATCCCCGCTTCATCGGTATATTCACTCATATCAAGCCTTATCATATTTTTCTCTCCGCTATAATAAAATGAAGCAAGCGCTTTGGCAGTCTCTGTCTTCCCCACCCCTGTAGGTCCCAAAAAGAGAAAGGACATAGGACGCTCACTCGTGGTCATCCCCGAACGCACACGACGCATAGCTTCACTGATAGCAGAGATGGCTTCATGCTGATCGATTACTTTTTCATGCAGTCTATCTTCTAGATGGAGAAGAAGATCAATCTCATCCCCGGTCGGGAGAGCAATCGAGACGTGACTTGTTTCCTCTACCTTCGTCACAACATCAGCCTCTGTCACCATTTTTCTGCGTGTTCCCTCAAACATTTTACGGTCTTTATCCTGAGACACAGCGTTTGCCACAGTATCAAGGAGATTAAGAGCGCTTCCGGGAAGTACCTGATCCTGCGTAAACCGATCCGCAAGTTCTACAGCGCTGACCAAAGCGCGGTAACTGATAATCACCTTATATTTATCTTCAATTTTGCGGCAATCTCCCAATCCCATCTGAATTGCTGTGTCTTTTTCCGGTTTTTCCAGCTTAATCACCGTGAATGCTTCTTTAAGCGGATTTTTTTCCATATATGTCTTATATGCGCCTTCTGTCATAGTAGCAATGACAGGCATTGTACCGGATTTTAGATATGGAAGGAGGGCGCCTGACAAATCAATTGCGTACGAAGATGCGCCCAAAATATTTTGGAAGTCAGGAACATACAAAAAGACATCTTCTGCATGAGATAATTCTGCAATAATTTCCTGCAATCGTGATTCCAGTTCACTTCGGTTCCCTGCTCCTGCGATAAGTGCTCCAACCAACAACTGAAACACACGTTTGAAATTGAGGAACGAGCCTATATTCCCTACATAACTATGATACGCGAGCGCCCTAACCAAATTTTCTTTCCCCGCCCCGATATCCCCAACAATCAGGACATTGTTATTTTCAATTTTACTCATCCCTTCAAGAAGAAGCTTAAAATCTTTTTCTCTTCCGGTAATTAACGGCTCTGTCCTCAAAGCATAATCAGTAAAAAGGACCGTATATTTCTTCGTCTCAGGCGTCCATCCGGATGCCAATGTCTCTCCGATGCCGCTGCCCGTCTTATGCACCCGCATTTTGGGAGGATTTTCTTCATCGGGCATGGCCGTACGCACCCAATATAAAATATTGTAAAGATCCCCAATCTTTAACTGTTTGGCAAAAAGAAGCTTTGCCTCTGATTCAATTAAAAAAAGATACGCCACAAATACATCTAGCGTTGTAATAAACTTCCCTTTAAAAGTTTGGGCTGATTCAAATGTGCTATCTTTCAATAAATCCTTTTCTATATCTTCCAATCGTAATTCCTCTTTACTTATATTTGCTTTTTGCATGACAAGCTGTATTTGCGGATATTTCATGAGTTTTTTTATAATTTCAGATGACTTCTGTTCTGCGATAAATCCATATAACGCAGGCATAGTAAACGATTCATCCATTGTCTCTTTTTTATTTTTCTCAAGAGGAGTACGAGGTGTATATTTACTTATTTTATAATGGAAAAACACCTCAAACATCACAAACAAATTAAAGAAAAAGACTGCTATTTTGGGCTGATGATGATTAAAAAACTGAAAAAGAATCCAAGAAAACAACACAACAAAAAGCACAAGCCGAATGCTGCGCATCTTCGCTGTCCTGTAATAATAATATAGTTTAATCGCGCTCTCCATATTTTATAAGAATAACACCATTACTGTCGCAATCGGGAAAAAAATATATGAGACAAAGATAATAACTTCTACAGCAAGAAGCATGGTCAAGAGGACGCTATCAACCATGATAAAAATTGTTTTAATGAAAATACCCATTGCCCGGGAAAATCCGACAAGACCCGGACGGTATTCATTCTTTAAAGGTTTAAAATACGTCTGCAAGAAAAGCGGAAGCGAAAAAAAATGCAGAAACGCCATATTGAGAGAAGCAAAATATTTCAGCATCTCCAGAGGACTTTCATAAAACCAAAATGTGAGAAATTGGACAGCAAGCTTCCCGTAGTTCATAGCAAAGAAACCAAAAAAATTTTCGGCCTTATATCCAGTATAGGCAGTAATGAATTAAAGTGCAATGTCAGGAGAATCAAAATTAAGAAATCTCTTCTTTATTAGATTGCGGCGCCGTGTAATTCACGGGTCTGAAGGATGCAGGTATACCTGAATAGTTATATGTACTGATTGTCGGCTGCATAGCCGCGCCATTTCCTGCGACACTACTTGCAGGCGGCGGAGTACTATCTACAGTAGCCACAGGAGAAGCAGGCGCTGCATTTGATATGATTGGTCCTGTAGAGACAGCATTGGGCGCAACAGCAGCACCACCCGGATTTGTTACAGGAGTAGATGCTATAGGTGTTGATACCGGAGCAGCAGCCGGAGCCTGTGATGTTTCGGTCACAACAGTGGACATCACAGGAGTATTGGTAGGAGCTGCATTTTGCACCTGCGCAGGCTGCTGCTCCGATAGAGATGGTTGCTGCTGAGTATCGGACTGATTCTGTTGTGCCGAGGCTGTATCTTCAGATTGAACAGGCTGTTGGGTGCTGGATGCTGGCATATCACTCATAGCTGCTGAATCCAAGAATAACAATGCGATTTCATCTCTTTTCCCAGCTCCTTCTATCATTTTATCTACAAGCTTCTTAATATCATCATCAGATGCAGTTTCTTTGAGCGCCAAAATCTCTGCGGCTATTTTATTGCCTTTTGTACTAGCTTCCGTTAATTTCGCATTTAATGTTTTAAATTTATCTTGCTCCTCCGCACCCGCACTTGCAGGATTGGCGCTACTGAGTAATAATTGTTTCATTGATGCGTCTTTATTTTCTTCAGCAACCTCATCTTGCGTTGTATTATTGACATCAGCTTCATTGGCCACCAAAAGCGCAATGTCATCCTTCTGTCCTATTCCTTTGACGAGATCATTCATAATCTTTTCTACTTCTTCATATGTAATAGTATCTTTCACCGCAAGAATTTCTGCAGCTAACGGATTATTTGCACTCACTTCACTTAATTTCGCCTGCAATTGTGTATAACGCTCTCTTTCTTTAGGCGTTTCAGCACTGACAGGATTTGCGATCAAGAGCATTGCTCCTTTCAATTTTCGCAGCGGCTCATGTTTTATTTCTTTTTCGATAAGATCAATAAGCTCTGTGGCCAATGGATCACCATGCGCTTTCCCTTCTTCCAAAGATAATTTAATCTTCATGATGTCAGAATCAGAAGTAATATCAGTGATAGCAAGAATATCTGTCGCGAGTTCATTATTTTCATTGCTCGCTTTCTGTAATTTGTCATATATTTGACTGAATGCAGCTTTGTTTTCGGGATCCGCGAGGTACAAAGGATTAATAATCTGTTTAAGTACTTTTTTATATTTCGTCGACGGCAGCTCTTCATTTGCCGCAGCCGCTTCTTCGACCAGCTCTGAATTAACGACAGCAAGAATCTCCTCAGCAAGCGTATCACTCTGTTCTCGAGCAGCCTTAAGCTCCTCCATGAGCATATCGATATCCTCTGTCTTGGTATCCGCCGTAACGGCAAGAATCTTGAGGGCAAGCGCATTATCCCGTTGTGATTCAATCTTTAATTTTTCATGAAGCTCCATGAATCTCAGCTTCTTTTCAGGATCTTTGATGTTATCAGGAGTAATGATTTCGAGTAATATCTTCTTTAATTTAATGGATGCCTGAATCTGCTGAGAGATACTATCAGCAAGAGATAATATCTCAGAAGCTAAATTATCACCTTTCTCTTTTGCTGCCTGTAATGTCTTACGAATTGTCTGAATTTGCGGCAAGGTTGTAGCTACTGTCACGGCAAGAATATCCATCGCCAATTTTCTATTGGGATCTTTATCATCTGCTTTCACGCCCTCGAGTTTGTCATGCAAGTCCACATATCGCTGTCTATCCATACCATCTGTCACATTTTCCGGATTAGCAAGCCGCATCAGCATTGTCCTGAACTGTTCATCAGTCAATGGAGGAATATTTTTATCAGTTGCTCCACCTTTATTAAAAATGAATTCATTGGTATTCTCGCTGTAATCAATAACAATTGTGTCTCCTGGCGCAAACTTCTTGGAGATAATTGCAAGAGCAATGGGATTTTCAATTGCTGTCTGAATCAATCTTCGCAGCGGCCTCGCACCATACACAGGATCATATCCGTCTTTTGCCAACTGTTCAACTGCCCGCTCAGTGATCTGGAGATTGTAGCCTTGTTCTTTCAATAATTTTGCCGTTTTCGCGATTCCCAATCTCGCGATACCAGCCATATGTTCAGGCTGTAATGGTTTGAAAATAACAACTTCATCAAAACGATTAAGAAGCTCAGGTCTGAAAAATTTAATAAGTTCTTCACGAACCTTTACCGTCAATTCTTTAAAAATTCGGTCCATTTCTTCCTGTGTTCTTTTTACGGTCGCGTCTTTTGTACTTAAAAATTGCTGAATGGTGGCGCTTCCGATATTACTGGTACAGATAACAATCGTATTTTTAAACGAAATAGTATTCCCTTTATTATCGGTCAAGCGGCCATCTTCCAGAAGCTGGAGCAAAATATTAAATACGTCAGGGTGAGCTTTTTCAATTTCATCCATAAGCACAATGGAGTATGGCTTCTTTCGTACTGCTTCCGTGAGCTGACCTCCCTCTTCATAACCGACATAGCCCGGAGGCGCACCGATAAGCTTCGCAACTTCATGTTTTTCCATATACTCTGACATATCAAGACGCGCCATCGCGTCATCTCTCCCGAAAAGAAGCTCCGCAAGGGTCTTTGCAAGTTCCGTTTTACCCACACCGGTAGGTCCAAGGAATACAAATGAAGCAATAGGACGATTCGCCGCAGCAAGACCGATTCTCCCTCTTCGCACAGCTTCTGAGACAGCACCTACAGCCTCCTGTTGGTCTATTAATCGGTGATGAATACGGTCTTCGAGTTTCAATAATTTCTCACTTTCATCTTCCGTGAGTTTGGTAATAGGAATACCAGTCCACGCGCTTACTACCTTTTCAATATCTGATTTTTTGATTGTGGCATCGTTACCGCCTCTATTACCTGCATCTATCTGCAATTTCACTTCAGCAGCAGCCTCATCAAGCAAATCAACTGCTTTGTCAGGGAGATAACGTTCTCCGATATATTTTTTGGATAACTTGACGCATTCTTTCAATGCATCATCCGGAAATTGAATTCTGTGAAATTTCTCGTATTTCGGTCTGATAACCTTCAGCATCTCAAATGCATTCTCTTCACTCGGTTCATCAGCAAGGACAGGCTGGAATCGGCGTTCAAATGCTTTATCTTTCTCAAAATGTTTTCTGTATTCGATAGTTGTGGTCGCTCCTATCAATTGGAAATGGCCACGCGCAAGATGCGGTTTAATAATATTTGCAGCATTCATTCCCTCTTCACCTGTTCCCATCAATGCATGAATTTCATCAATAAAAAGGACAATTTTATTATTTGAACCCAATACTTCATTAATAACCCCCCTCAGTCGTTCTTCAAATTCACCACGCCTGCTTGCTCCGGCGACGAGCGAAGCGACATCAAGCTGGAATATCCTTTTTTCCTGTAAATCTTTCGGAACTCTTCCTTGCACAATCTGTTGAGCCAATCCCTCAACAAGAGCAGTTTTTCCGACACCAGGCTCACCAATAATAATCGGGTTATTTTTCGTGCGCCTCAGGAGAACATGCACCATGCGATCGACCTCTTTATCACGACCTGCAACAGGGTCAAGCCGTCCTGCACGCGCCTCTTCGGTGAGATCAAGGCCATATTTCTCCAAAACAGTTTTTTTGGAATAATTTGCAGAAGGCGTTTTCGCAAATTTCTCAATTACTTTCTCTTTTTGCAAATTATGTTTTGCAAGAATTTTTGCGGTTGAATATTTGGGATCAAAAAGAACAATCAATACGTCCTCAGGCGTAATAAAATTTGCCCCACGCATCTTTGCGTCACGATATGACTGATCAAATACTTCCTGTGCGGTTTTACTGAGAGTAGGCTGACCTTTATAAACCCCCATTTGCTCACTCGCCTGAACTTCCTTGGAGATCTTCCCTCCATCAGCATTCATTTCTCCAAGCATTTTATATAATGCTTCATCATATAATAATCCAAGAAGTACCTGATCAGGCTCTATAAACTGCTGTTTTATCCTCTTTGTTTCTTCCTGCGCGTGAGTAAGAGCTTGTGTTGCTCTCGGATCCAGATGACTCAATGCGGAAAGATCATTGGGGTCCTGTTGACCGGCATCAGGTTGTCCTGGTTGGGATGATGGATCAGTAGGAGCACTCCCCGGCTGAGCAGGTGTTTCCTGCGGAGGATTTTGAGCACCATCAGGTGTCTGACTGACAGGCTGATTAGGATCCGCATTCGGCTGTCCCGGATTTTGGGCATTAGGATCTGCGGGAGCAGCAGGAGCAGGTTGATTGGGATCTGACGGCACAGAACCAGTCTGAGGCGCAGGATTATTTACCGGCTGTGATGCATTGGGGTCCGCAGCAGGAGAAGCCGTATTTGCAGCCTGAGGAGCACCGCTTTGTGCTTGATTAGGCTGTTGCGGCTGCGCAGTTTCATCTTCTTTTTTCTGATTAAAAATATTTCCAAACATATGCCCTACTATCTATTAAATACTAATTTTTTGCAAAGGACAAGTCCTCTCTACTCTTTCGCCTCACCTTTCTTTTCTTCAGCGACATTTGCGCTCAATTCTTGCGTGTTTTCCTCTTTCTGCGTCCCCGCGGCCACAGTCACATGCTCTTCATCTTCTTTTTGCAATTCCGCGCTGACTATCTGCCCCGCCTCAACTTTTGCTTTGAGATAACCGATAATTTCATTTTGAGAAAATCCTCCAAGCATAAGCATCGGCAAAATCTCTGAAACTCTTTGCATACCTTCTTTTTGTTTTTCCGTATCAGGTTCGTTAAGTAACGCAATTGTTTCCTCGATATTCTTTACATCCGCATTAATCCACGCGATTCTTCCGCTGTCCTGTGACCCGTATTCTGCCGGAACAGGAAGATTTCGGTAGTTCTCGATCCACAGATTCTTTACCTCTGTATAGTCATCATCTGAGATAGACTGCATATCATTTGCGGCAGGAACAACATCTTCTTCAGGAAGGTTATTAAGAATTGACTCTGCCACAGGCTCTCCTTTGGCCTTCTCCTCTTTTAATTTCTCCCGCAATTTTTGAATATCTTCTATAGATGTCGCCTCTTTCGTATTCAATATTGAAGAAGCTAGTTCATTTCCATCAGCGCTTGCTTTTGTTAATGTCTCATGCAACTCACTGAATCGCTTTTTATCGGCTTCTTGGGTAGACAACGATGGATTTGCTATCTGAGAAAGAATTGATTTTGCGTGCTCAGATGTCTTTCCTTGTGTACGCATGGACGCATTAAGAAGCACTTGCGCTGTTTTATTTCCTTTCTTTTGCTCTTCAAGAAGTGTGGTTCGCATCTTTTCATATTGTGCGCGTTCGGTTGTATTTTCAATTTTTTGCGGATTCGCGATCTTCTCGAGAACATTTTGGACATTCTGCATTTCAACTTTTCTTGTATCATCTTTTTTGAGAGCTTGCGTCTCATAACGGGCAATATCTTGCAATTTCGGCACTTTCAAATTCACCATATTCATAATTTCATTACTTATCGCAGGAGTTGAAATCGCAGCCGTATTATTTGTTATTCTTGATTGACTCAAGGAACTCAGCGGACTTTCGTCTTCATCATCTGATGAACTGGAAGAACCGGAAGGGGTATTTGCAGACGGACTGCCCATTTCCATACTTGCGACCATAGTTTTTTCTGCTTGTGTTGTTTTTCTGCTTACCATTACCATCTCGTCTTCATCTACAGCAATAGTCTTGGATACCTCTTTTGCAGCATCTTGTTTCGCTCGCAAGTACTCCACAATTTCATTTTGAGTAAATCCGCCCATCATAAGGAATGGCAGGAGATTGGAAACCTGATCCATTCCTTCCTTAACCTTTGATTCATCAGTAGAGGTGAGATTTGCAATAGTTTCATCTATAGTGGCGATATCATCCTTAATCCATTCAGCACGCGTTCCGGCCATGCCTTGCGGTACTTCAAGATTGTTATAATTTTGCTTCCACATATCTTTTACAGCCTGATAATCAGCTTTACTTACTGTCTGAACACGATTAGTTTGCGGCACTGAAGCTGTTTGCTGCGCTACAGCAGATAACTCTGTCGCAATCGGCTCTCCTTTTTTACGTGCATCCATAATCCTTGTTTGCAATGCTTCAATCTCTTCAACGGATGTTTTGTCATTTACTTTCAAAATGGATGTCGCCAGATCATTCCCCTCTTTACTTGCTTTCTCAAGTGTTGCTTTCAACTTGGTAACACTCTGTTTATCAGCCGTATGCACGACAGAATTCGGATTTGCGACCTGCTTCAATACACTCTTGATTTGTGTCGACGATTGAGCTCCTTGATTGATAGCGCTGTTAATAGTCTTCCCGAGTTGTGTATTGGAAGCCATCTTTAATTGATTATTAATATTGGCGATCTCTTTATCAGATGTTTTATCATTTACTTTCAAGATAGACTTTGCCAGTTCACTCTGATTATTTTTACTTGTATTTTTACTCTCTTTTACAAGCATCTCATTTAACTTACTTAATTTTTCCCTGTTGGTTGCCACAGTAGACTGTGTATTTGATGTTGATGATGATGTAGAAGCAGGATTCGCAATTTGAGACAAAACATTTTTTACATCTTTATTAGACACCTGATTACGATTTCTGGCAGCAATACTTGCAGCATTCATGATATTGTTAGCAACGATATTTCCTTGGTCACTTTTCTGGTAGACTTGATTAATCTGATTCTGCTCAACGCTATTGTTGATAGTTGTAGGATTGGCAATCTTTTCAAGCTGTTGCGTGATTCTTGTAACCTCAACCTGTTTCGACTGATCTCTGGAATTCAAAGCAGCATCATATTTAGCAATATCACGCATAGTTGGAACCTTTACATTCGCCATGGCCACTACCTGCGCATTGACTTGCGCATTATTTAAATTCGTATTTGAAAATGTTGCAGTGGAAAGATTTGCCGGTTGCGAAAATGTCGCGCTGATATTTGCATTTCCAATCTTCAGTTCTTTTGCCATACCTGCCGGTCCCGGCTGTAAATCTTTCGGAATAGAAAACTTTTTTGCAAAAGGCAAAGGCACGGCAACTCCTTCACCACCGGGTTGCGGACCGGTTACAGGAGAAGGGGAACGAGGATTAGTCGCCATATTAACAAGGGTCTTCATAACAGCCGTATCTCCGGGCGCAAAGTTAGACGCATAATCCAAAAAAATCTGCAATAGTATCCATGGAAGGAGGATAACAATCCATAACATGATAAGAGATACCACATATAACGCAAATGTTTCTACAAGATTAAGACTGTTTGTCGGGGTAACTTGTTGCTGTGGACCTCCAAGGAGGATATTTACAGCAGTCGGATATTCGATCATATCAACACGTCCTATATTCGGATTAAGAAATTGCAGCGGTATCTGATTTTTCCAAAGATACACTAATCCATTGAGAAATATAGCAAACAAAGGTGCGTATAATACCCATCTAAAGAATTCGCCAATCCAAATTTTTGCTGTGTTTCGCACCGGATAATACAATAATAATATGGGGAATATGGGTGAAACAATGATAAAGAACCATAAAATAATTTTGCGGACTAACAAAAGAAATACCATGACAAAATAGGTAAGGGCCGTTAATTTAGTAAGTAATAAGGATATAAACGCAGATTCAGCATACATATCCCCCAACAAACGCAATCCGATAAATGTTTTATACTTCCAACCCACATATAATAAATCTTTTTGCGAGATACAATTCGGCGGACACGGATTTGCAGTGTTCGATCGCAAAAAGAAGCCTTGAATCATATCCGTAAATTGATAGAGGAATTGTAATAAGGAGTAAGAAAAAACAATTAATAAAACAACCGCGACAAACCGAGGGATAAACTTCATTATTGTCAAACTTTTCCCTCTGGTAATCATAATGACCAACGAAGTAGCCAAAATAACAAAGAATAGCAAGGGAACAACAATATACAGAACAATAATAGACCAATATTTCGCAATAGGATTTTGCGTATTATCACATACATGTGCTGAAGGATTTCCAGGATTAGCCTTTGCCACACACACCCAATTATAATTTTTGAGCGCCCAGTCAAGAAGATCTCCGGCTCGAGCCGCATTTTTTCCGATAAACGTCACTTCAGGATCAATTACCCACCGAGATTGTGCTTCTCCGACATTCGCACTTGGGGTGAGTGTAGCATTTGGCATTATCTGCTGATTTGGCGCTGCCTGAGCATATGTTTGCCCAGGCATAAGTAATGCAGATAAAATATATACACTTAATAGAAAAACGGACAGCAATTTTTTCATATTATTTCGCGAAACCTGGGACTTTCAAGAGATCCACAACTATCAATTCTATGAAGACGTATCCAAATATCGCCAATAATAATCCGATAATCGCATAAAAGAGATACCCCTTCCCTGCGTTTACACGCTGAGGATCTCCTTTAGACGTCAATATTATATATCCTCCCAATATCAGTATTAATAAAGCCACCCCTCCTACGAGACCTAAGCCCATAGGATAAAATTTCTGGACAAATCCGATGGGATCATTTGGAAAACAACCTAAGTCTGTAGCGACTTCATTCAGGCCACACTTCATACTTTAACAGTATCATAAAAGAAAAGTATAAAGCAAATACTAATTGCCTAGAACCATTTTTTACTTTTGGGGGCTTCTTCTGCTTGTAACGCTTCCAGAAGTTCCTTTTGTTTACCACTCAGTTTTTTGGGGACTACCACATTTATTTTTACATAATGATCCCCGCTTCCTCCTCCTCGAACACGCGGTACTCCTCGACCGGATAGACGAATTAATGTCCCCGGCTGAGTGCCGGCAGGAACGCGAATTTTAACAGATCCGTTAATTGTTTTTACCTCCAAATCCATCCCCAATGCTGCCTGCGGATAACTGATTTCATGCTGCGTTACAATATCATTTCCTTCTCTTTGAAACGTTGAATCAGGAGCAACATCCAGTATTACATCGTATTTTTCAAACCGAATTCTTGATCCGCTATCAACACCGGCAGGTATTTTTATCTTCTGTTTTTTATTATCAATAGTTACTGATTTCTCAGCACCATGAACGGCTTCATCAAACGTTATCGAAAGAGAGTATGCAGGCCTACGGGCTCGCTGCCCGAATGGATTTCCCCCACCGAAAAACTGTTCAAATATTTCAAATGGATCCGTAAATCCGTTTGGATCAAACCCCTGACCATTCGTAGAGTATGTATAGGAAAACGGACCGTACTGTCCGCCAAAAGGATTCCCTGCGCCAGCCGGCCCTCCTTGCTCAAAAGCCGCATGCCCGAATTGATCATATTGAGACCGCTTTTCCGTATTTGATAATACTTCATAGGCGCGTGTGACCTCTTTGAACTTTGCTTCTCCTTCTTTGGTTTTATTCCGGTCAGGATGATATTGCAAAGCAAGTTTGCGATAGGCTTTTTTTATCTCATCCTGCGTTGCAGTTTTCGTCACCCCTAATATTTCATAATAATCTTTTGTGTTTGCCATAGGGCTATTATATCATTTACCGAAGTATACTATATATAATACGCTGATAAACAAAAGCCGAGCTGAGCTCGGCGTATACATACGATATAAAGAAATTACCTTATTCTACCACTTCACCTTCCTGCGGTTTCTCTTTATCTTTTTTCGTACCATTTGCATCAGTTTTTCCTTCATCTTCTACGGACTCAATTTCAGGTTCAGTCTGTGCCTGCTGACCTTGCTGATATGCTGCCTGTCCGATCTTTGAGAGAGAATCTGAAAGTTCTTTTGTCTTAGCCTCCACCTCTTCTTTACTTCCCGTATCAAGGATATCTCTAAGCGCCTTAATCTTTTCTTCAACTTCTGTTTTTACCCCTGCATCCAGCTTATCACCAGCATCTTTGATCGATTTGTCAGCAGTAAAGATAAGTTCGTCTGCGTGATTTCTCGTCTCAATCTTTTCTTTCTTTTCTTCATCTTCTTTGGCATGCAATTCCGCTTCTTTTGTCATCTTTTCGACTTCTTCTTTGGAGAGTCCTGTGCTTCCCTGAATCTTGATACTTTGCTCTTTACCGGATGCTTTATCTTTGGCAGTCACATTGAGGATACCGTTCGCGTCAATATCAAACGTAACCTCAATCTGTGGAACACCTCGGGGTGCAGGAGGGATACCATCAAGGATAAATCTGCCAAGGGACTTATTGTCTGCAGCCATGGGGCGTTCTCCCTGCAATACATTGATTTCAACCTGTGTCTGATTATCTCCCGCTGTTGAGAATGTCTGAGACTTGGATGAGGGAATAGTTGTATTACGTGTAATAAGTGGCGTTGATACACTTCCCAGTGTTTCAATACCCAGCGTCAATGGTGTAACATCCAGAAGGAGCACGTCTTTTACTTCTCCACCGAGTACACCAGCTTGTACTGCCGCACCGATCGCGACCACTTCATCCGGATTCACGGATTTGTTTGGTTCTTTACCGAAGAATTTCTTTACTTCTTCACCGACTTTGGGCATACGTGTCATACCGCCGACGAGAATAATCTCATCAATATCACTGACTTTTTTGCCTGCGTCATCAAGAGCTTTCTTGACTGGCTTGAGAGAATTCTGAATTAATTCATCCACAATCTGCTCCAGCTTGGAACGTGTCAAGGTCATTGTCAGATGAAGCGGCCCATCAGCACCTTGCGTGATAAACGGCTGATTAATTTGTGCTTCTTGTGAGCTGGAGAGTTCAATTTTTGCTTTCTCAGCGGATTCTTTGAGTCGTTGGAGTGCCTGAGAGTCTTTTCTAAGATCAATATTATTTTCTTTTTTGAATTCTTCAGCAATGTAATCAATAATCTTTTTATCAAAATCATCTCCCCCGAGATGCGTATCACCATTGGTGGATTTTACTTCATAGACACCCTCTCCCAACTCAAGGATGGAGATATCAAACGTACCGCCCCCAAGATCGTATACGGCAATGGTATGCGCGTTTTTCTTATCAAGTCCGTATGAAAGCGCCGCAGCCGTCGGTTCATTGATAATACGCAACACTTCAAGACCTGCTATCTCTCCAGCCTGCTTTGTCGCTTGACGCTCACTATCATCAAAGTATGCCGGCACGGTAATAACTGCCTGTGTCACTTTGTCGCCAAGATATGCTTCGGCATCTGCTTTAATTTTCTGAAGGATCATCGCGCTGATTTCCTGAGGAGTATACGTTTTCCCGTCTACTTCCACGACGGCCATGTCATCACGGCCTGACTTAATGATATACGGAAGCCATTTTATATCTTCCTGCACTGTCGGATCATTAAATTTCTTCCCCATCAATCGCTTAATAGAAAAGATGGTGCTCTTTGGCTTCAGCACCAACTGTCTCTTCGCGACGTCCCCTACAACATGTGATTTGGGATCTACGACTGACGGAATTGTATTTCGTCCTTCAGCAGAATGAATCACTTTTGGCGAACCGCCTTCCATAACGGCCACACATGAATTTGTTGTTCCTAAATCAATACCAATTATTTTTCCCATATTTTTCTCCTTTTAACTTTTTGCTGCTCCTACTGTCACTTGTGCAGCCCGTAATAATTTCTCGTGCAGAAGGAATCCTGCGCGTATTTCATTTACCACTTTTCCTTCTTTTCCTTCTACTGTCGTTATTGCTTCCATCATAGCCGGATCAAAATCTTTTCCGACTGTTTCTACCCTTGTTACACCTTCGGATTTTAACACATCCAGAAAGTGATCAATACTTACCTTTATATTCTTATCCTCAAGATGCGTAAAAGCAAGTATCAGTGTATCGAAAACTGTCAAAATTCTCAAGAGCAAATCTTTATTTGCTGACCTGATCCACTCGGATCGGTCTTCCAAAGATCGCTTTTGCAAATTTTGATAATCTGCGATCGCTCTTTTATATTTATTTTCCGTTTCTTCTAATCTAGCCTCTAACGCTGCGATTTCATCCTGCTCTAAAACTTCAGCCCCTGCCTCTTGTTCTTCTTCTCTTTCTTCTATTGTTTCATCTTTTTTCTTAATCATCCTTTATTATCAGCTCTCTGTCCTGAGACCTCCGAACTACCTTGCAAAATTACCAACCTTTCGCGCTTGATTCGATCAATTCTCCAAAATATCGAACTGTCGGCACAAGCGATGTATATCGCAGTCTTGCCGGCCCCAACACCCCAATTTTACCCTTTACATTGTGCGGTGTCGTATATTCCGTAAAAATAAATCCGTATGGTCCTTGCAGAGAAGAACCGAGCTCATCTTCAATGAGAATATGCAATGTCTCATTGTCATTGATATGAGCAAAAATTCCTTCGAAACAATTGTATTCGTCTAATGCTTCGAGTAAATTTTTGGTCACATCGATATCGTAAAATTCAGGCATATCCAAGATATTTGCGTATCCCGAACTATAGATATCTCCTTCATCCGTTGTCGCGATAGCCAGCGTATTTGTTTTCTCCGCAAGCGATCTTGTCGCTTCTTTGAGAAAACGCTGCATGCGTTCACGATAATCCCACACACGTTCTTTTAACGCTACTTCCTCAACAGTTGATAGCTCTTTCTCCCGCATCAGCTCACGGACATAGAATTTGAGGCCTGATGCTGTCGGTACCCGTCCTGCCGAAGAATGCGGTTTTTTCAGATAGCCGTATTCTGAGAGCTTTACCATCTCATTACGAATGGTAGCAGGACTTGCACTCAAATTATGTTTCTTCTCAATTGTTTCGGAACCAACTGCTTCCGCAGTATCGATATATTCTTCAATTACGCTACGTAGTATATCAATCTGCCTTTGGGTTAGATTATGCATATGCGTCTCCTTTGGGCATTTACTAGAATTAGCAATAATATAGCACGAGTGCCAAATCATGTCAATACCTTTTTACAGTAAATCTTGCATTCTTACCTAATTTTTGCAATGCTAGATATAATGAAAAAATTCCTTTATATAATATCTCTTATTATTGTTGCCACTCTTTTAACTCCTATTTCTGCTGCATACGCTCAACAATATGGAGATCAAAGAAACAGTTGTGTATGTAAAGATGCAGGAAATTCACCAGATTATGAATGTACTTCAGGAGTAACTAACTATAGCCCCGGTAAAACCACACAAAACAAATGTGATGGAAATAAAATATGTATGAAAGTGAGCACTGTAACAATAAGCTGCCAAGAGAAGCCAACACAACAGAATACACAGGTAAAATGTAAATGTGAAAATCCCGGAAAATTAGGAGCAGGGAACAATGGTATGATCTGCGAAGACGGACAAGGAAGATTGGGAGTAACTATTTACTGTGACCCAGGACATTATGTCTGTGTAGAAGGTGCGGATAAATCCATGAATATCGGCACTAATAGCAAAATCAACGAAAGAAACTATGATCCATACGATCAACGTTTTATAAATAAACCAGTTGCCGGCATAACATGTATGGTGGATACGGATTTTAAAAAGACACAAGGTGTCCAATGTACCTGTGATCCAAATAATCAACCTGAAAGCGGGAAAAACGGATTTACATGCACCGGCATTGATAATAAACAATATCAGATGTGGTGTGGTGATGAAGATCAACAGTGCCTATCTGACTCTAAAGGTAATTATGTATTAAGCAGACAAGGAATGAAACCGAAAGATGGACAGGATACTGATGATTTTAAAAAGAATATGGAAGGGACAACAGCGCGTAATATACGCTGTGAAAGCGAAAAAGATAGAGAAAATACACTTGCGCTCACACCCGGACCAACGGATCCGCCACCACCTCTTCCACCATGCGCAAATAATAGTATTTCTACAAGTGGTAAGTGTAACAATTTTTTTACGGCTCTTGGAGAAATGGGAACAAATGCGCCAAGTTTTACACGATCCATATTTGCCATTCTCTTAAGCTTCTCTGGAGGACTGGCATTATTGCTTATCATACGATCAGGATATACCATGATGACATCCCAAGGTAATCCGCAAAAGATCCAGGAAGGACGGGATCAACTTGTTGCGGCGATTGTTGGTCTCGTATTCCTGATATTCTCTTTTGTACTCCTCCAGCTCATCGGCTATGATCTTCTCCGCATCCCAGGCTTTGGAGCTGACGGAGGTCAGGGGACAGGAACTGTAAATAGCAAAGTGAAAGGAGGATAAAGATGAAAGTTCCTTTCCGCAAATCTTTCAGGTCTCACCGAACTAGTAAAAAAAATCTCTTTATTCTTGCGTGTTTTCTTCTTCTTTTTCTTCTTCTCTCCGTTTTCATTATATTTGTCCCGCCCTCATTCTCGATTTCAATTGCGTCAATCGTATTCCCCATACTCCCAATTTTTTTCTTTCTCATATTCGGTGTATTAGTTACTTTTTGCGGATACTTCTTTCATAGTTTTACGCACGGGATATTACTGGGGTCGTTTGTTATTTCATACCTGTTACTCAGGATAAATGATCTGACACACCCATTTTTTCTTATTCTTCTTTTTGGAATCTTTCTTACATTAGAATTGATGGTATCTTATAGAAAATAACTGCAACAGCCTCGCTATAGCCAGCTATTTATGGTACAATCTGAGCATACTATGGCAAAATTTTATCTTACAAGCGCGATCCCTTATGTCAATGCAAAACCTCATATCGGATGGGCGCTGGAAATTATTCAAGCTGATGTATTAGCTCGGTACAATAGGCTCCAAGGTAATGATGTCAGATATCTCTGCGGCTCAGATGAAAACTCCTTAAAAAATGTTCAAGCAGCCGAAAAAGCAAATATACCTGTACAGGAATTCGTGGATACGTACAGCGCTTTTTTCATAAATCTGGCTACAAAACTCAATGTGCAATTTGATGTCTTCCAGCGCGGAAGCAATAAAGATCATCATATATCAGCACAAGCACTCTGGGAACGATGTAGGGGAAACGGAGATATTTATAAAAAAGCATATACTGGCCTCTACTGTGTCGGATGCGAAATGTTCTACACAAAAGATGAACTCAATGAAAACGGAGAATGCGCTGAGCACCCGGGTAAAACCCTTGATGAAGTTACTGAAGAGAATTATTTTTTCAAACTTTCTGCTTATAAAGAACAATTAATCTCGCTAATTACCTCCGATACATTGAAAATAGTCCCTACATTTAGAAAAAATGAAGTACTATCATTTCTCAAGGGAAATGTCGAAGATATCAGTATCTCCAGATCCAATGAGCGCGCAAAAAACTGGGGAGTAACGGTACCGCATGACGACACGCAAAAAATGTATGTATGGTTTGATGCGCTCAATATCTATCAAAGTGGTGTAGGATTCGGAACGGATGAAAAAACATATACACAATGGTGGCCGGCTGATATACATGTTATCGGAAAAGGTATTATCCGATTTCATGCTGTCTATTGGCCCGCATTTTTACTTTCCGCCAAGCTGTCTCTCCCGAAAAAACTTTTTGTTCACGAATATATCACCGTCAATGGACAAAAAATGTCAAAAACACTTGGAAATGTCATCGATCCGAATGAATATTGTGATATGTATGGTGCAGATGCCTTACGATACTATCTTTTGGCGAAACTTTCACCATTCCAAGATGGCGATTTCTCTGATGAAAAATTCAAACTCGCGTACAATGCCGATTTGGCAAACGGTCTTGGAAATCTTGTAGCACGAATTGCAAAATTATCAGAGACAGCAAAAGTAACCCAAATCGTAGAGGAAATACTACCCGAAAAAATACTCAATTATGAAATATATCATAAAGCGCTTGAACAAGGTCTCTTCAATGAAGCTCTTAGCTTTATCTGGCAAAAAATTTCGGATGTAGATCGCTATATAAATGATAAAAAACCATGGATACTTATAAAAACAGATGTTGGACAAACAAATGAAATATTACAACAGTGTATAAAAGAAATACGTGAAATTGCCTTTCTTCTTACACCTTTCCTTCCCGAGACAGCAAACAAAATCATGAAACAATTTGATCACGAAACAATTACACCGCAGACATCTCTCTTTCCAAGAATCCAAACGAAATAATTGCTGTTTTCAGTTTTTTGTTTTTAGTTATATGATTGACGCGCATTGTCACCTCCAATTTAAAGCTTTTGAGCAAGATTATGATACTGTGATACAGGACGCTTTTGCATCAGGTATTACGGAAATTATTACGACAGCGACACAGATAAGCTCCAGCATCACCGCCATAGAACTCGCTGAAAAGTATGCGCATATTTATGCGGTAATTGGGGTGCATCCTCATCATGCGGATAAAATTGCTCTTCATCCAGATATTGTAGAACGTGGAGAAATCCCTCACCCGGATACGCAAACCCAGGGAATATCATGGTTAGAGACGCTTGAGAAGCTTTGTGATCATCCAAAAGTTATTGGTATTGGTGAGATAGGAATGGATTATTATGCTTATAAATCCAATGGTATTGTCGATCCCAATAGACAAAGGGAAGTATTTGAAACACAATTAGAACTGGCATATCAAAAAAAATTACCACTGCAAATTCACAATCGACATGCTGGAAAGGATCTTATCGAAATTCTTAAAGGACACAGACATCATCTTCTTCCCAATCCGGGTATGTTTCATTGTTTTGCGGGAGACTTTGAGATGCACAAAGCAGCATTAGACATGGGCTTTTCAATAGGATTTGACGGAAATACGACATATAAAGGCCTTGCTCCCGGAGAAACAGTGGAACTAAAAGAGATTGTAAAAGCTACTCCGATTGACAGAATTGTTATTGAGACTGACGCACCATATTTGACACCAATACCATATCGTGGTAAAAGAAATGAACCGAAATACGCTTATACTACTGCTCAATATATCGCTGATATCAAAAATGTTTCCATCGAAAAACTAGTGGAACAGACTGATAAAAATGTCTATACTATATTTACAAGGATAAATGCTGACCTATGACAAACTTTTTTGACAGACTCTTTACCCGCCATCCCGTAAAAACACGGCGAGCATTAGAAGTTTTTCCGGGGCTTACCGCATGGACATTAATCCTCTTCCCCATTTGGGGATCACTCTTTTTTCCCACGCAGCTGGCATATTTTATTCTCTTCTTTGATGTTTATTGGCTTTATAAATCATTTTATACGGTTATTACCTCCGCTATCGCTACGGGGAAAATAAAAGACGCGGAAAAACAGGATTGGTATGCCAAAGCAAAAGAGCTTGAGCATACTGATAAAATGCAGCACGTGCTTATCATTTTAAATTATAAAGAATCTATTGAAAAAGTTCGTGAGACGATAAATGTCCTCGCAAAGCAAACCTTCCCTCTCAAACAGCTTCACTTGGTATTAGCTATGGAAGAACGGGAAAAAGAGGCAAAAGAACGAGGAGATACCCTGATAAAAGAATTCAAAGATACATTCGGGACAATTATGGCGACCTATCATCCGGATGTACCAGGTGAGGTAAAAGGAAAATCATCAAACGAAGCATATGCAGGGAGAGCTGCGCACAAAAAATTATTTGAAGATGGTCCATATGATATGAACTATGCGACAGTTACCTCCGTCGACGCAGATTCATTATTTGACAGACAATATTATTCGTATCTTACCTATAAATTCTTAACTGATGAAAAACGATATAATAAATTCTGGCAATCAGCCGTTGTATTTCACAACAATATATGGGATGTCCCCGCGCCGACTCGCGTAAGCTCATTTTTCGGAAACTTATACAGGATCGCCTTACTTATTCAAGGAGATAGACTACTCACACATGCGACATATTCACTTTCCTTCAAGTTGTTACATGATATTGATTTCTGGGATGTAGATGTTATCCCTGAGGATTATCGAATCTTCTTTAAAGCTTTTTATCGTAAAAAAGGACAGATATGGGTAGAACCCGTTTTCCTCAAAACATCTATGGATGCCGCACTTTCCGTAGGATATATTAATAGTCTGAAAAATAAATATCATCAGGAAAGGCGCTGGGCATGGGGGGTATCGGATAATCCGCTTTTTATTAAATGGTGGTTTAGCGTGCCGGGCGTTCCATTATATAGAAAAACGATTCTGATGATAAACGTTCTCCTTGATCATATACTTTGGCCTACCAGCTGGTTTATTATCACTATCGCAGCAAACATTATGGCTCTTATTAATCCTGTTTATTCAAGAACTGCGCTCGGCTTCAGTCTTCCTCAACTTGCAGGCGCAATTCTTAATATCGCACTTCTTGCCCTTCTGGCAATGCTTTTTATTGATTATAAGAATCGCCCAACAAATAAAAATCTCCCGTTATATCGCAAAATTCTCTTCCCATTTGAGTTTTTGCTTATGCCTCTTGTAGGATTTTTCCTTTCCGCGCTTCCCGCTCTGATTTCCCATACACAGCTTATGCTTGGAAAGAGGCTTGAATACAAAGTAACTGACAAAGCATAAGTAACTTTGCTACGCTACAATGAGGGATATATAATAATATGCTTCGAACGATTATAAATAACAAAAAAATTCTGATACTTTTTTTTCTTTTTTTATTGTTTCTGTTCCTTCGATTGCCTTCACTGATCGAACCGTATTGGTATGGAGACGAAGGTATATATCAGGTAATCGGACAATCATTGTATAGCGGACAAACATTATATCAAGACATTTATGATAATAAACCTCCACTACTTTACCTCCTTTATGGAATTGCAAACGGAGATCAAGTCGTTATCCGTACAATTTCTCTTATTTCAGGATTGCTTTCACTCGCTCTGGTATTCTTTTTATCTATAAAATTATTTCATTCTATTAAAATAGCATCAGTTGTTTCCCTGCTATATACATTGCTTTTTGCGACACCATTGATCGAAGGAAATATCGCAAACGCCGAAAATTTCATGCATATCATGCTGTTGTCGGCAGGATACATTATATATACACAACGGACGAAACTACAAAGAAAGCAACTCTTTGTCGCGGGGAGTATCCTAGGCTGCGCATTCTTATTTAAAATTGTTGCTGTATTTGATTTTATCGCTTTTTTTATATTCCTGCTATATTCCTCATTACCCAAAATAAATAAAAAGAACGGTAAAAAAAGTATGAAAATCACATTACCGTATATAGGTGGATTTCTCATCCCAATCCTCATAACATTTCTCTTTTTTTACATCCAAGGAAATTTCTTAGCATTTTTTCAAGCATCATTCTTCGGAAATGTCGGATATGTAGGATGGAAAAATGATTTTCTCGGTATTCCGCAAGGTTTACTAATATTGAAAACTATCCTCCTAATTATTTTTATAGGAATTCTTTTTCTTAAAAGAAAAATGTTCTCCCAACCTGCATTTTTTATCAGCATCTGGTTTTGTTTCTCTCTTTTTAGCGCATTCTTTTCAGGCAGACCATATACACATTATGTACTCGTGCTGCTGCCGGTATATTGTTTGAGTATAGGATTATTGCTTGCGCAAAAAAGTACTGTAAAAAAACTTGCTATTACAGGAATGATCATACTCAGTACCATCATTGTATTGATATTTTTCCCTTTATACGATCTGTCAAAAACCGTCCTTTATTATCAAAATGCATTTCAATTTTTGAACGGCACAAAATCTCTTTCTTCATACCAAAATTTTTTTGATCCCAAAGTTTCGCGTGATTATGCGGTAGCGGATTTTATAGATACACATACTATAGAAGAGGATAAAGTATTTATTTGGGGCAATAACGCGCAGATATATGCACTCACACATAAAAGACCTATCACCAAGTATACTGTGGCATACCATGTCAATAATGACGAATCATTTTCATTGACACAAAAAGCCTTGGATACGGCAAAACCTAAATATGTGATTGTTTTGAAAGAGTCTTCCCCCTTGCCGTTTCGTATACCACTTTATATAATGCGATTTAGTCTGGAAGGAGCATACATTTATGAAAGAGTCATCTAAATACATACACGCTGATAAAATTCTTAGGTGGAGTATACTTTTTTCTATCACTCTTATGGTACTGCATCTTCTTATTTTCGCAGTAGCATATGTATTTCTTCCTCCCATTGTCCCTGCGTACAATCAACTCCCTTGGGGAGATGCCAGAATCGGCACAAAGCTTGAATTAGGTATTCCGATAGGCATTTCAATTATTTTCTTCTTATTGAATTACTACTTTATCGGAAAAACATATAATCTAATGCCGCTTATCGCAAGAATTATCAGCATCACGACATTACTGATTGCCGTTCTGGGCATTATTTTTATTACCAGGACAGTACAAATACTTACATAATGAATTTTTTCGATAGTATACATAGTATAGTTATACCTTTTGTAACATCTCTTACATGTACTGCTATTCTCACTTTTCTCACGATAAAAATCGCCCTTCGCTATGGACTTATTGATGATCCTACGAAACATAAACATCCGGGGATAATACATTCCAGGATAATCCCAAGAGCAGGGGGACTGCCGCTTTTCTTGGGGACACTTATTACCAGTCTTCTTTTTATACAATTCACCTCTGCTCTCACCGCAGTATTTTTTGCATCATCTCTCGCGCTTATTACAGGTCTTATCGACGATAAATTAAATGCGCAGGCAAAAGATCTTTCTCCATATTTCCGATTCGTTATCATCCTTCTTACTTCTATAATCGTTGTCGTCAGCGGGATAAGCATCAATTACATCACCAATCCTTTTGCAGGTGGCGTCATCCATCTCAATACCATACAATTTAATCTGCCGTTTTTCCCGTACGTCATATATCTCTCCAATATTATTACTGTTCTTTGGCTTATCTGGGTAATGAATATGACAAATTGGAGTAAAGGAGTAGACGGACAAATGCCCGGTATTGTAGCAATTTCCGCATTTACAATAGGTTTATTAAGCCTCAAGCTAAATCAAGGAGGTCCATCTCCCTTACTTGACGCAAAATTATCATTTATTATCGCAGGCGCTGCGGTAGGCTTTTTATTATTTAACTTTTATCCCGCAAAAATTTTCCCCGGTTGGAGCGCTACATCCCTCTATTTACTCCTAGGTGTTGTCGCAATATTATCTAGTGCAAAACTAGCAACAGCAATTTTGGTAATGGCTGTGCCGATGGTAGACGCACTCTTTATCATTATAAGACGTATTCGCAATAAAAAATCGCCTTTTCAGGGAGACAAAAATCATCTCCACCATATTTTACTCAAATTAGGGTATAATCAAAGACAAGTGGCATTCTTTTACTGGGGATTCTCCGCAGTATTAGGTTTACTTTCTCTGATATTGGAAAGCAAAAGTAAATTATTTGCTATGATAATGGTAATTGCAATAACTGGCGGTGCATTACTTTTTTTACATACATTTACAAAAGAAAAATGAACGAATCAACACGGGATATTATCAGATTACTTCGCCCACGGCAGTGGATAAAAAACTTAGCAATTTTTGCCGCATTATTATTTAATAATCAACTCTTTGATCTGGTAATGATCCAAAAGATTGTAGAAGGATTTATCGTATTCTGCATCATTTCCAGTTCCATTTACATCATCAATGATATTTTTGATATTGAGAATGACAGAAAACATCCATTCAAAAAGTACAGACCACTTGCAAGTAATAAAATATCAATTCCTAATGCTATTATGCTTGCGTCCGTACTTTCAATATCCGCAATCATAGCAAGTCTACTCATCTCACCTGCATTTTTTGTCGTGACTGTTGTTTATTTTGTACTTAATCTCGCGTATTCAGCGTATCTGAAACACATAGAAATTATTGATATTCTTACATTATCAGCAGGCTATATACTACGCGTATTCGCGGGCGAAATTATCAGCAGTTCACATATATCAGGATGGTTATTCCTGACTGTTATATGCTTATCTCTTTTCCTTGCTATCGGCAAAAGACGTTCTGAATTAACCTTATTATCTCACCAACCGAATCCCCAAGTAAAAACGCGAAAAACTCTTTCCCATTACAGTGCGCAATTGTTGGATATTTATATCACTATTTTTGCTACCTCTACATTTATTTCTTATGCGCTCTTTACCTTTTTGGAAAACCCCAAAGGAATGCAGTTCACTTTTGGTCTCATACCTGCGGATTTATTGGGGACACTACTACAGCGGAAATGGTTAATGATTACAATTATTCCGGTCGCATATGGACTTATGCGCTACCTTCAGAGAATTTATGAAAAGCAAGAGGGAGAGAGTCCGGAACGGGTACTTTTCTCTGACCGTCCTCTTCTCACTGCGGTGTTAATTTGGGCATTTTTGGTAATAATCCTTATGTACTTTCTGACATAATAATATTATCGCTTCTCCGCATAATCAGAACTCACCCAACCGGTCGTCCCATCCGTAAGCTTTATTTCATACCAACCGTCTGTTTCATTTATTAATAAGAAGCTTTGCTGCGGCTGCACTCGACCGACTTCATAACCCGATGTTGACGCTGCAGAACGTACCCGTAAAAAACCGGTAGGGGTATTTAGAATGGTGACAATTTGCTCGATTGGAGAGATAGTCGGAGTAAGATCATCAGCAAGAGCTGGAGTGGGAGAAGGAGAAGACTCCATAGAAGTATTTGTACTGAGATATGCTGAAACGGTTAATTTATAGCCATGAGGCGTATTAATTCGGACTTCTTTTTCATTATATCCATCTTTTGAGACTTTCAAAACGTGATCTGATGCTGTCGAATCTTTACTCAAAAGTGGTGTACTACCGATTATACTATCATCCAAAGAGACATCTGCACCTTGAGGAAATGACACTACCAATAACTCAATTTTCTTTTTATCAGTAAGAGGACTTAAGGAGATAATACTTCCTTCAGATAACGAGTTCTTTCCGAATTTTCTATCCACAACAGTTAATACAGCTTGTGAAATGGTGATCTTTTCCTGAAATTCTTTCAGATTATTATCCACGGGGACTAATCGGATAGTATATTCTCCGGCAGTAAGCATATCGCCACTATCGCATTTACAAAGTGGCGTTTGCCCGATGTATTTATCCCCCAGATATACTTTACTTTCCGGGCTTGACGTGACCTGTAATGCGCCTTTTTGCGCTGTCAGACTGAGATAAAATTGTACACCAAGAAATATTACGAGAGCGAGAAGAAATGAGGCAATAAAAATAATAATAATTTTCTTAATTTTCATAAACTAAATTCATCTTACCACACTTATTATTTTGTATGAATAATGGATTGCAGTTGTTTATGAAGGATAGGAGAGGCCGCGCAACAGGTGTAATTTTGCGAAGGATCTTCGAGTGCATCTGCATAATCCATGTCTTCGCCATAATAATCAGTATACATGCCGCCGGCTTCTTCGATAATGATATGCGGGGCCACATTATCCCAAATTTTACTCGTCTTATTGAGGTATCCTCCATAATTGCCATGTGCAACAAGAGAAATATCATAGGATGTGTCACTTATTCGTAAATTTCTCATCCCCAATACAAGCTCACCTAATTCTTTCACTTCAGTTCTCGTGATTTCAGGATTTTCCTGCTGTCCATCGATATGATACGCCACCAATGTTTTTAATAAGTTTTCCTCTTTTGTCACAGAGATAATATTACCATTACTGAAGACGCCGTCATCCTTTTCAGCAGAAATAATTCGTGAATAATATGGGAGAGAAATGCCTCCCGCGAAAGAGACATCTTTATATAATAATCCGATCATAATACCAAACTGCGGTACACCATTGGCATAATTATTTGTACCATCAATAGGATCAATAACCCATGTATATGCAGAATTATTATCGACAACTCCTGTTTCCTCATCAATGATATTGTGACTAGGATAATTATTTTTTATTTCATTAAGTATATACTTTCCTACAGCAATGTCTGCAGTAGTCAAAATCTGATTATTATCATCGCTCTTATCGATTGAAGAAACTTTGCCGAAGTACTCAAGTGCGATTTGTGAGGCATCCTGAAGGACATTATGAATAAACAACCGATACTGCATAATACCTTTATTATATAACCTCCATCATATTTTACCAAATATATATGCAGAGATATTATGACGTCACAACACCGATATCTTCTATCTTTCCGCCACAATATTGGATGATTTTCTCGCATGACTCACGAAGAACGTGTTCAACTTGTTGCGGGGAGATATCATATATTCCATCTACATTTAATATAATATTTTGTGTATCCTCTGTCACTGCTGTGCGCTGAGCATCTCTATAATTAAAATCAATATTGTACCCTCCCTGCTGATCAAAATATGCAAGTTCTGTCGACTTATAAGAAGTCGACTCTTTATCACCCAACAATAAAATCTCTTCATTTTCTCGAGGAAAACGAAGCACACTGGGCAACTGCATACGATCGAGATCAAAGGCCCCCACTGAAACTCTGTTTTTCATAACGACCAAATTATATGCATCAACACACACGTTAATAGTATATAGTCCTTTATTAAGCGCGACTCTTCTAAGAAGAGCCTCCGGACTCGGACGGCGGGAATGCCAATCCACCCCCATGTCTTTATAAAGTTTTCTGTACGATTTTATTTCCTGATACTCACCCAATGATTCTGTCGTCAATCCCGTAATAGAATCTAGAAAGATCTTTTTTTCTTTTTCTAAATCAGGATGTTCTTTTTTATTGGAGATACCTTTAATAATCGCAATACCGACTGATGCAGAGGGATACTTTTGTATAACTTCGCTATCTATATGAAATATTTCCGGTTTTACAAGCATCGACAATGCATTTTTTTGCGTCCCAGCATTTTTTTGTGAGACAAAAGATACAGCTTCCGTAAATCTTCTTTTTATAAATTCCTTATCCAAAGATAAAATAAGCCATGCAGCCTTTGGACCATGATCTTTTCCGAGGAGTGCGTTATAAATGGCTGCAAATGTTTCCTTACCGTTTAACCCAAGCTCTTTTCCGTACTCATATATCTGCATCTGAAATTGTTCGGCATCTTGTACCGAATCAATCATATCGGCAACTTTTTGTAGTAAATTTTTTTGATTCTCGGACAATTTCTGTACGGAGTCAGGAATTTCTTTTTGGACAACAAATTTATCGGAATCGGGCGCATATTTTTCAACCCAAATTCGCGCAAACTTTGCCCAGTCTTCCAGTCCCTCATCTTTGATTTTTTGCTTCATATTTGGCATCTGCACCCATTGGGCAAGAACGGAAAAACGGATAGACGGAGGCTTTACAACCGAGTCAATCTGAGAAAGTTCAAACATTCTCGCCAACTCTTCATCTGTTTTATTAAAATATGCATCAGCTGAACGCTGATATTCATCAAAAAGTGTAGGGATCGTATTTCTTTCTGTCGGATCAAAATTCGTCTGTTGTTTGATATCCATTTTAACGATAAGGAATCGGGCAAGCTGCGGAGGGAGTATCGTCAACACGTCAGAAGCAGAGAAGCCACGACCTTTGGAAGATGACATTTTTTTCCCTCCGATGAGCATGAATTCATAACTTACAGGGTAAGGGACAGGATAATTAATGATTCTTTCACAAACAAGCTTAGCAAAATCATGAGATCCGCCTCTACTCATATGATCCTTACCTGCACCTTCGACCGTAACTCCTACCGCCTTCCATTTACATGGCCATTCTATTTTCCATGGCATTTTCCCTTTCATCCCATTCTCATCACTAAAAGGGGATGTCTTCCCCTGATATCCGCATCCTTTCGTCCATGAAACGCCATCGACATTACAACGATAACTCACTTCTTTTCCATCCCAATCATATACTTGTGTTGTAGATACTTTCCCGCACTGCTCACAATATACTTGGAATGGATACCAATCGTTCGGAACTTCTCTTTTGTACATTTCCTTATAAATATCACGAACTTTATCCGCATTATTCAATACTATACTGATATCATCATTCATTTTCCCCGATGTATATAAATCTTTCGTCCAAATAATTTCGGGGTATGCGCCCAATGCATTAAATGCTGCTTTAAATTCCAACGCATAGTATTCCGCGAAGTCTTTATATCCGTCAACAGGTGAGGGCACCTTAAAAAGCGGCATGCCCAAATACTGCTCATATTTTTCTCGTTCCAAATAACTTGGGATATCATCCATCGGATCATGATTCTCAAAGAGGTATGTGTATTTCGTATTCACATCGATATCTTTGAGGGACTTATAGACAAGATCATGAAACACCACACCAAATAACGACCCCACATGCACCTTGCCTGAAGGAGTCTTCATGTCATCCACCCATTCGATGGGGAGATTTCTTTTTTTCAATTCTAATGCGACTTTATCTGACCAAAACATATATTCTATTATATCATTTCGCTAAACTTTTATATTCTTTACTAAAGTCCAGTGTTTTGAAATAATCACTCATTGTTTCTGCCCGTCTTATTAATTGCACTGAACCGTCAGTATGCATTAATAATTCAGCAGAACGGAGTTTACCATTATAATTAAAACCCATCGTATGGGCATGTGCTCCTGCATCATGAATAACAATAATATCACCGACTTCAATTTTGGGTAATTCTCTATCTACTGCAAATTTATCATTGTTCTCACACAAAGAACCTACAACATCATATGTCATAGTAGGTGATTTTTTTTCTTTACCCAATACGGTAATGTGATGATAAGCGCCATACATACCCGGCCTCATCAGATTTGCCATTGTGGCATCGATACCGATATATTTTTTGTAAATATCTTTTGTATGAATCACTTTTGACACGAGATAACCGTAGGGTCCTGTAATAACTCTCCCGTTTTCCATATATACCCTAACGTTCATCTTTCTTCTGTTATATGCTTTTTCTATCCCTTTTGAAAGCTTCGCTAGATCAACTTTTTTATCTTTCGGACGATAGGGTATACCGATACCGCCGCCGATATTGATAAATTCAAATGTTATCCCGACTTTTTTACTAATCTCCAACACTAAATCAAAAAGCATTTCTGCCGTTTCCATAAAATATGTCGGATCAAGCTCATTTGATGCAATCATCGTATGCAGACCAAATCGTTTTACTCCTTTTTCTTTTGCGATTTTGTATGCTTCAAAAAGCTGTTCCCTTGTTAAGCCAAATTTTGCCTGTTCTGGTTTGCCGATAAAGAATCCTCCTGCTCTTCGTTTACCCGGATTATATCGGAAACAAATATATTCAGGCATACCGATATGTTCTTCTATAAAATTAATATGAGTAATATCATCAAGATTGATAATTGCGCCGAGTTCTTTTGCTTTCTGATATTCTTCAACGGCAGTGTTATTTGAAGTAAACATTATTTGCTCTCCCCGAAGACCGACTTTTTCTGCAATAAGCAATTCAGCAAGCGCACTACAATCCGCGCCAAATCCCTCTTTTTTCATCAATGAAACAATATATGGATTCGGCAAAGCTTTAACAGCATAGAATTCTTTAAAACCTTTGTTCCATGAAAATACTTTCTTTACGAACCGTGCATTTTCCACTATCGCCTTTTCATCATATAAATAAAATGGCGTCGGATATTTTTTTGCAATTTCTTCTATATATTCTTTTGTAAATGGAACTTTTTTCATAATTTTTTTCATAAAAAAACCCCTCTATTGAGGGGTGTCATTTTGTTTGCACAAAAGAATCCCTCACTAGAAAGGCTTCTTTGTTGTCTTAGTAATAAATGCAAACATCATATTTATTGTATTGTAACAGAACTATTTGATGATTTCAACTTCAGGCTCAGGTACAAAACCGAATTTCTCACGAAATGTATCCTGTACTTTTTTAATAATTGAGAGTACGTCACTTGCTTTTGCGCCTCCTAAATTTACAATAAATAACGCGTGCTTTTCAGAAATCTGCGCGTTTCCCACTCGATATCCTTTCAACCCCAATTTTTCAATGAGACTTGCCATCGCGACTTTTCCATACCACAATTTTTCGACATTATCCTGCAATTCAGGATAAATAGACAATACTTTACGTATCTCATCTTTGTCTCTGATATTCTTAAATACTGAGCCGCAGTTTCTATACTCAAGAGGATGTTTTGCCTGACGAGTCGCGATATGATCTTCATACTGCATAACAGCCGCATTCACTTCAGCATCGGTGCCTTCTTGCAATGTAAAAGTTGCAGAAACGACAATAAGCTCTTTTTGATACTTTATCAAGCTTCCCCGATACACAAATTGCAACTCCTCATTGGAAAGTATCTTTACCTCAGGTTTTGCGCCCGTATAATCCAATATTGTCGCTGAAACAAGAATATCCTTTATCTCACCTCCATACGCGCCAGCGTTACCTCTAACGGCAGCACCTATTGTTCCCGGCAGTCCTCCTGCCCATTCAAACCCGACTCTCTTATGTTCAAAGGAAAATAGCGCGACATCTCCCGTACGAACACCTGCAAATGCCTCTACATATCCTTCATTGGTGAGATGAATATTTTTATTCTTAGACTGCATAATTTGTATTACCGCACCATCAAAATACGCATCTGAAAAAATAATATTTGTACCGTTACCGCATACAACAACTTTTTTAATACTCTTTTGCTTAATAAATGCTACCGCTTCAAGAATATCTTCTTTATTTTTGCATTGCAGTATATATTTTGCGTCTCCACCGATTTGGTACCAAAGAAATTGAGAAAGAGAAGCATCTTGTAGAACATTCATTGATGTTAATTGTAATTTATTTCTCTGCTATAATCAATCATATCACCCAATAATGAAAAACAAAGGATTACAGCTTTCTTATTTCACATTTTCCATCACAATACTCATCAGCTCATTCTTACTTTTTCAAGTACAACCGCTTATCGGTAAATATATTCTCCCATGGTTCGGTGGCACTTCCTTTGTATGGATTACTTCTCTTCTCTTTTTTCAAACCATTTTACTGGCAGGATATCTCTATTCATTTATGTTATCACGGCTTCCCCTACGAATACAGTTTCTTCTGCATGGGATACTTGCAGCAAGCTCAGCAATAATTATTTTCTTTTTATTCACACAATGGCATTCTCCAATCACTCCCGGAGTTGATCTGAAACTTCCTGAAACAGTTTCACCAGCCGTGCAGGTCCTTGCCATTCTCACCATCAGCGTAGGATTACCGTATTTTTTACTTTCCACCACCAGTACGATACTACAGCATTGGTTTAGTAAGATGCCGCATAAAAAATCCCCTTATCCGCTGTACGCGCTTTCAAACATCGGATCATTACTTGCCATATGCGCATATCCTTTTCTCATTGAGCCATTCTTCCCAATACAAAACCAAGGACAAGTGTGGTCAGGTATTTTTGTCGTGGTTTGTCTTCTGCTCATATTTTGTATTTCCCAAATGTTATTCATTTTTCCTCTCATCTCTCTAAAACACAAACAACATCACAATAAGAACAAAGAAGCACCGCAGAGCAGCGTCAACATCCAAACGATCACTTCAAGAAATATATTTTTATGGTTATTCTACCCTGCCGCATCTTCAATACTTCTTACTGCCGGAACGCATCAACTCACACAAGGAATAGCACCTATTCCATTTATCTGGCTGGTACCGCTTGGGCTTTATTTATTATCATTTATACTCTGCTTTAGTGAAAAAAATTTTTATAAACGCAATCTCTATGCATACATTTTTTTAGTTATTTCTCTTCTCATTATCGCGATACTCATCACATCGTCAATCATTGGTCTTATCCCTGAATTAATTCTCTATACAATCTTACTATTCAGTTCATTTATGATCTGTCATGGAGAGTTATTTCATGCGCGCCCGCATGCATCACAATTAAATATATTTTATTTAATTATGTCTGCGGGCAGTGTCATCGGATCAATAATTGTCGCGATCATCGCTCCGCTATTCTTCATCGGTCTTTACTGGGAATTTCTACTGGGATTATATATAGTGACAATAATGGCGATATTGCTGCCTATAAAAGATAAACAATCATTTTTTTCAAGAAAGTGTATCCCCAAATTTGTCTCTGAATCGGAAAAGAAAGCATTTCTAACGACACTTATTACAGTCATATATTTTTTTATTGCATCACTTATATTTATTACACAATACGGCAATGCAGAAGGTGTCTGGCGGAATTTCTATGGCATCCTGCGCGTAGTAAATAACGAAAAAGTGAAAATGTGCTGTCTCTCCAATGGGAAAATAATACACGGATGTCAACCCACACGTGTATCTGAAAAGACAAAACCAACTATGTATTTTGGAGAAAACAGCGTCGGGTTGGTATTCAAAAGCGCACGAAATGCTATAAAAAAACCTTTACGAATAGGTGTCATCGGATTGGGAGTAGGAACGGTTGCGACATATGGCAGAAAAGGAGACACCATAACATTTTATGAATTGAATCCTCTTGATGTAACCATCGCGCAGAATTATTTTACCTATCTTTCAGACACAAAAGCAGATATTGCAGTAAAAATTGGTGACGGGAGAAATGCAATGGAAAAAGAACTACAGCAGAAACATAAAAACAATTATAATATTTTTATTATGGATGCATTCAATGATGACGCAATTCCCGTCCACCTTTTAACAAAAGAGGCTTTCGGATTATATAAAGCGCATATCGATAAAAAAGGAATTATCGCAATCCACATATCCAATACCTATATTGACCTGATACCTGTTGTATCCAAAGCCGCGGCATATCATAACCTGCATGTGGTTTTTATCGATACACCTCCCTCTAATGCCATGGAATCACGATCAAAATGGGCATTTTTGTCTGAAGAGAAGCAACTAATTACAAATCAAGAAATAAAAAAAGTGCAAATACCGGATAGCGCAAAAAATATTTCTTTATGGACGGATGATTACAGCAATTTATTTCAAATCCTCACCATACAATAATATTAATAATCTTCCAGAGTAGAAGTATCTCCGATAGGAAGGCCTAACTCTTTTGCTTTAAGAATTCTCCGCATGATCTTTCCTGATCGGGTCTTTGGCAGCTTATCAATAAATTCAATTTCTCTCGGGTATGCATGTCCTGCCAAATTCTTTTTTACATGAGACTGAAGATCTTTCTTTAATTCTTCGCTTTCAGATACTTCAGGCTTCAATACGACAAACGCTTTAATGATCTCTCCCCGCACCATATCCGGTTTACCGATCACACCTGCTTCCACAACGTGCTCGTGCTCGACAAGCGCGCTTTCGACTTCAAAAGGACCGACACGTTCACCGGACGTATTAATAACATCATCGGCGCGTCCGATAAACCAATAATATCCCTCAGTATCACGCACTGCTCTATCACCGGAGATATACCATTTATCGATAAAATATGATTGGAATTTTTCTTCATTCTTCCATATCGTTTTCATAAGAGAAGAAACGGAAGAAGCAAGAAGCGCCAGATGCCCCTCTTCCCCAGCATCAAGTTCTCGTCCTGTATCATCAATAATGGCAGCTTTTACACTCGGATGCGGTTTTCCCATAGAACCGGGCTTTATATCCAATGACGGATAATTGGTTATGGTAATAGCTCCCTGTTCTGTCTGCCACCATGTATCATGGAACGGCAATCCGAACTTTTCCAAAGACCACCAAATTGCTTCAGGGTTAAGCGGTTCTCCGACACTGGCAAGATGTCGCAGATGAGATAAATCATAGTCACTGGGCTCAACTGATGAACCCATAAGCATCCTGATTGCTGTCGGAGCCGAATACCACACTGTTACCTTGTTATCCTGCAATAACGAATACCACGCCTCAGGACTAAACCTACCTTCAAAGAGTACCTGCGTCACACCAAGTCCCCACGGACCCAAAGCAGCATACACAACACCTGTTACCCAGCCCAAATCAGCCGTACACCAATAAATATCATCATCCTGCAAATCCAATACATATTTGGTCGTTACCATTGCCTGCAAGACATCTCCATGCGCGTGCATCACGCCTTTGGGCTTTCCGGTTGTTCCTGATGTATAAAGCATGTATGAATAATCGTCTTTTGAAAGATGTGCTAGCGCAAATGTTTCTTTTGCTTTTGTCATTTCTTTTTTATACGAGACTATTTTCTTATTCTTCTTCAGCGCATTTACCCCTTTATCAATGATAATCACTCGCTCAAGATCAGGGAGATCTTTCCAAATATTTTCTATACGAGGAAATAAGGTATCCGTGGTAACAACAACTTTTGCGCCGCTATCTTTCAGACGATCCAATAGCGCCATTTCCTGAAAAGCAGAGAACATTGTTCCGGCAATTGCTCCTAATTTAAGTGTACCGAAAAAAGCTACATATCGCTCAGGGATTGACGGAAGAAAAAGGAAGACTCGATCACCTTTGACAATATCAAGAGACGAAAGAACGTTTGCGAACTTATTGGTTTCCGTTTTTAAATCAGAAAAAGTATATTGTGATCTTTTCCCTTGGGCATCGGTAAACAATAATGCTATTTTATTTTTATTCTTTCCTTCTGCATGACGGTCGATACAATTATATGCGATATTCATCGTTCCGTCCGGGAAAAAGCTGACTAGTTCTTTTTCAGCTTTTTCCCAAGAAAAATCAGCATACAGCGCATCATAATCAACCAAATTCGGTGTCACTTTTATGGCGGACTTTTTCTTTTTTATTATTTTTTTTACATCACTCATATACTAATTATGCGCCGAAGTAAACTTTTTGTGTGCCTCAAGAATACAATAGTTTGTCACCAGCGTCAACCCATAATCCTGCGCAAAATCTTCCGCTTTTGGTGAGGTTATTCCTTCGGCAAGCCAAACTGTTTTAATACCACCCACATCGACAATCTCCTTAAGATGCTTGGGCACATCAGCGGACTTCCTAAAAATATCTACGATATCAATATGCATCTCCTTAGGAATATCAGCAAGAGACTTATATGATTTCTCACCTAACACTTGATCAACTTTGGGATTTACGGGAATAATTCTATATCCATTTTCCTTGAAATATTTCGCGACGCGATAACTGTCTCTCTCTTTTTTATCAGACAATCCAATAAACGCAATTGTACGAGCATGCTTTAATACATTATCATACCGAATCGCAGGATGTTGAATATCCGGAATAGTATCCTCCCATTCCCACTGTGTTATAGAATCAGGATCAGTCCCGTGCTTAAGAATATAATTATAATGATCCGATAGAGCCTTCTTATACGTATTTTTCTTCACGCTGCTCTCTTTTGAAGAAATAATTTTTCTGTTCGTTAACGTCTCCAAAGCCTCAAGAGCAAGATGATATCTGTCTGTTTTATTGCGCACCTGCATATCAAATGGCGTTGTCGTACCGCCTTCCTCAATATACCCATGAACACTAAACCGCTGCGCATTCTTCACATGGAAAAGCATGGATTGTATTGCCTCGGGATATCCATGATAATTAATAATTACGGGTTTATCTAAGGTGAAATATTTTTCTGCATCTGGTAATTGAGCATGTTTCTCCCCTTCGCAGCTACACAATGCCTGAAGCCGCAAAATATTTACAAACCGGATACGAATTTGCGGTACATCCTTCTTAAGCAAGGCTACAGCAGCTAAGGCTTCCTTCGTCACATAATCCCCTATCCCTACAAGAACGATATCCGGATTATCATCACTCACAGCATCCCACGTCAGCAGTCCTGTTTTCAGCCCTTCCTTTGCTTGCGCATAGGTCATCCAGCGCGGTTCCGGCGTTTTTCCGGCAGTAACGATATTTATCTGATTTACCGACATCATTATCTCCTCCATGACAGCAAGCATACTATTATCATCAACAGGAAAATATGCTTTGACAAAATCATTGTGCTTCTCAAGCATTCCTGAAACAAAACTCGGATTTTGATGAGAATAGCCATTGTGCTCCTGACGCCATGCGGTCGATGTCAAGAGATAATTCATAGATGGGATATCTTGCCGCCACGGCATTTTGCGGACATATTTAAGAAATTTCTGGTACATATGCGCCATGCTGGAAAATATCTGCGCAAACGCTTCATATGTAGTAAACACAGCATGGCGCCCAGTAAGAACATATCCCTGTGCGAGCCCATGCATATTGTGCTCAGAAAGCATTTCCATGACACGACCATCTCTAGCAATATGCTTATCACCTTTATCATGCGGCCAGACAAATCCTCTATTGGTTACATCAAATACATCATCTAATCTATTAGAATATGTTTCGTCAGGAGACATAAGTCTGAAATTTTTATTTTTTTTATTTAATACAAAAACTTCACGTAAATATTCCCCTGCCATTCGCATAGCATTTGAATCATTTTGTCCGAATACCGATACCTTTCGCTCCAGTTGTTTCACATCTGGCAGTACAAGTTTTTTATAATGAGTACCGAACATTGCGGGATTATCACCCATTTGCAGTTTTTTATCCGGAATAACGGATAAGACATCCTTATCCCATCCTTTTTTACGATCAAATAATTCTTCAAAATGATACGAACGCAGCCACTTTTCGAGTGCCGCTAATTCTACTTCATCATTTCGCACCCCAGGCATTACTACTTGGTGCGCACGGATCGTCCCTTCAATTTTTTGTCCTTTTATTTCAGGAATTGTTGTCCATCCCTTGGGTGATTTCAAAATAATCATAGGAAATCGGGGGGTAAAATCTGTTTTTTCACTTCGGGCTTTTTTCTGTATAGAAGAAATCATTGCATAACTTTTTTCAAGTGCGGTATACATATCTTCGTATAAACGCTTTCCGGAAACAATAATGGGCTCGTACCCATATCCATAAAAAAGTGATTTCAATTCTTTATCGCTCATCCGCGCAAAAATAGTCGGACCGGATATCTTATAACCATTAACATGAAGAATGGGAAGAACAGCGCCATTCACTGCCGGATCAATTAATTTATTGAGATGCCAGCCTGCAGCGATTGCGCCTGTTTCTGCTTCACCATCCCCGATGAGACAAACTGCCAATAAATCAGGATTATCCATAACCGCGCCATATGCACTTGAAAGAGAGTATCCCAACTCACCACCTTCTAAAATTAAGCCCGGCGTTTCAGGACTGCAATGACTTGAAAAGCCGTAGGGCCAAGCAAACATTTTAGAGATATATCCGATACCCTTTTCATCCAATGTCGCTTGAGGATAATATTTCGAGAGTGTTCCTTCAAGAAAAAGATTTGCCTGCAAACCGGGCATACCATGTCCCGGGCCAAGGACAAAAATAGCTGATTGTTTATATTTCTTAATAAGATGGTTGACATTCCCATAGACAAAATTTATCCCAGGACATGTCCCCCAATGACCAAATAATTTTTGCTTAATATCATTGGATATGAGAGGACGATCCAATAAGTAATTATCCTGGAGATAAATTTGCGTGACAGTGAGGTAATTCGCTGCTCGTACATATTTTTTGATATTTTGTATCGCTTTATCCATGTATTACAACTGGTACTTTTTTTCTCTATAAACCTATACTTGCGGATAATTAACTGATCGAAACAATTTTATACACCATTTTACCGGCGGGAGCATCAACTTCAATCTCATCACCGACATTTTTGCCGAGAAGTGCTTTCCCTAGAGGAGATTCATGCGATATTTTCTTTTCAGCAGGATCGGCTTCCCATTCACCTACTACCGTAAAGACTTCTTCTTTTCCTTTAATTTTTACACTTACTTTTGAACCCAAATCGACAGAATTCGTCCCATTTCCATCATCAGAAATAAGCTGAGCCTGTTTAATAAGTGCCTCTAACTCCTCAACACGACCATCCATAAAGGCAAGCTCTTCTCTCGCCGCATTATATTCGGCATTTTCTGATAAATCACCCATCTCACGCGCAGCAGACAACCGTGCAACAATTTCGGGAACTTTTTTTTCTACGAGGTCTTTATATTCATCTTTTAAATCCTGTAGGCCTTTTGCTGTAAGAAATATTTTTTTGCTCTCCATAAAATATAAACCTTAATTTGAAGCCAGTATAGATAATATTTAATCGATTGTCAATAAACCGAATTGTCGCATCTTTAGGTTTAACTGCTCAATTGTCTTTGCCCCATAGTCAACAGGATGGAATCCTAAATGATTATTTCGTATAACCTCCTTTGTTTTATGCCGCTTCATATAATACAGTTGTGCATGTCTACTCACAGATTCCAAACGCCTAAAAGGAATCATATGAAGCATTGTAACAAAAAAACTTCTTTTGGGCGAAATAACTTTTTTTGCATTTCCTTTTTCAAATATATTTGGCATATAATCCGATACCCATGTATTATGCGTAATAAATCGCTCAAAGCAATTATCCCGTTCAAAAAGTGGCACTACTTGCGCAATTTCTCTTGCAGTATAAATAGTCCTATTTTTTGTATCCCAACACATTGCTGATTCATCAATCAACAAATTAACGCAAATTTTATCGGGAGCTTGCCGCATGAGCCTTCTTCTTCGGACACGAAACGCATCGAGAACAACCGTTATCAAAAAACGAGTAATAAAAAGTGAATCTTTTTTCGTAATAATAAATAAATCGATATCATCTTCTCGTGTTACATTTTTTGCCGCGAGAGAACCGCTTATACCAATAAATAAAATAGTCGGGATATACGAGAGCCTTTGTGCTATTTTTATAGCAAATGCGTTTTTTTTCGTTACATACATCGTGTTTTGTTTTCTTTTTTCTATCATTTCGCTACGACCCCGAAGGCAATAATATCCGTCTTTGTGCAGAAGAATTGTAGGGGAAAGTCTTTGTAATCCTTCAAGGAATTCCTTTTTCGTAATAGTTTTTCTACTCATAAGAAATTTCCACAATTCCTCCCTCGTAAGCGGAAAATGAAAAATATCACTATAAAGAATTGTCGTAATAATTGCCTTTTCAGAAGGAAGATATTTATCGCTGTTATTGTTGCGGGTTGATGCCATACTTTTGGAGGACCTGCATAACTCCTTGTTCGAGAGTTTCATTGACCGTTTGCGCAGAATCCTCATCCTTTATAAGACTATTTGTAGCATTTTCGAGATACTTATTAAGAGTCGTATTAATACCAGTATCTCCATCATGCGTATCACTTGAAAAAATTGTTGAAGACGCATCATCTAACTGAGCAATGAAAGGATAAATAATAGGCTCTTCCCGCAAACTCTCACGCATATCTTTTCGGGCATATGGTTCTCCGAAGGCTCTCCCTTTCCCTGTTTCCGTATAAAACTTCTGTGCAGTTTCCTTCTTTGCAAGATGTTTCATAAACAAAAGCGCTTCTTTTTGATGTTTACTCTTTGAAGATACTCCCTCTACCCAATAACTTGCTATCGTAGAAGATTTCGATAATGACGGTACCGCTGAAATTTTGAATTTAATATTTTTATTTAATTTTTGTATCGCCAACACATCCCATGAGTATCCGAAATAAATAGCGAGATTTCCCTTACTAAACGCGAGCATCGAATTATCGAGCGTATCATCCCAGACATTATCTTCTCCTTTGGCAAAAGCAGTATAAAATTCAAGTGCCGAAGCTTTATTTTCAGGCTTTCCTTCAAACGTATAGAGACTGACGCCTTGCTGCATATATAAAAGTGAAATAATATCAGACGCGTGTTGAACGTTGTTAAATGTACCCAAAGCTGCCCCAGCCTGCTTAATCTTACCATTTACCGGATCTTTTACCGTCAGTTGTTTCGAAACTTTTCTAAATTCATCCCAATTCGTGGGGACATTCACTCCTCCGTTTGCAAATAACTCAGTGTTGGTAAACATAGCAAGTGAATCAATACCCAAAGGAATTCCCAAAATTGCATTATTTTTCATCAAATCTTTCTGAACCACAGAGTAATAATTATTTTTGAATTCTTTAGGATCAATGACATCTACAGGCAATGGGAGAAGTTTGTCAGACAATACCGGAACCCATGAGTTATGATAACGATATATGTCAGGACCGGTACCGTTGTCTATACGCGACTGCACTTTTTCATAATAATCCTGTGGAGAACGTTTTGAATATTCGATATCAATATTTGGGTATTCTTTCTTAAAATCTACAATTATGGCCTGCATTGTCGGAGTGTCTTCCCATAGCCCCCACCATGTTAGTTTTACGTTTTCCGTAACTGTTTTCTTAGGAGAAAATAAATTTATCAAAAATAAAATAAAAAAGAGCAACAATAACCCTAAGAGAAACTTCCACCAATGAGCTTTAAAAAAATCCAATGGTCCGGCAGGAGGAGTGTCTTCTTCTTCCACAAGCTCTACTTGATCAGCATCTGTCCCAGAAGCAGAAGCTGCATCACC
Source organism: uncultured Gammaproteobacteria bacterium (assembly GCA_964562445.1). Classification (GTDB taxonomy): domain Bacteria; phylum Patescibacteriota; class Microgenomatia; order Levybacterales; family UBA12049; genus JACDET01. The sequence goes on along the minus strand of CAZLSZ010000001.1, from coordinate 75,454 downwards.
TGTCTGCTGCGGATCTGCCGTCTCACTACTCGGTTGTGGCGGATTTTGATCATTCTGTTGACCTGAATTGTATACAACGTTTTCATCCATATACTACTTAATTTATAGTATAATACGTATAGGATGAAGATAGCAATCTCACCTCAAATCAAAAAATACTTCAAAAAAACGAAAAAGCTTACTGCTACCAAAAAAACAGTAAAACGTATCTGGAAGAATGTGATGTGGTTCGTTTTGGGTGGTGTATTAGGATTTTTCTTTTTCGTAACATTTCTTTATATTATTTACCAAAAAACGCACACTGACAGAGTATATGAAGGTGTTATTGTGCATAAAGTAGATATGAGTGGAAAGACCAAACAAGAAGTAGCTGACTATTTTAATGCTAAAAACGCTGCTATCCGAAATACGAAGATTACACTCTCTTCACCGCAAGCTGAAGCGACTTTCTCAGCAAAACAAGTACATTTCGGATTTAACGCGGATCTACTGGCAAATCAGGCAATAAGCATCGGTAGATCCAAAGATACAATTTCCAATATGAGCATCATGTACCAAGCATTTACGCAAAATATTATATTACCCGCATCTTATACTTTCTCAGATCAGGATTTTGAAAAAATCACTGCTGACCTTATACAAAAATCGACTATCCAGCCTATCGACCCATTATTTAATTTTCGTGACAATAAAGTTATAACAGTGCGGGAAGGAAAGGACGGACAAGAAATAGATAAGATAGAAGTAAAACAGGCGGTCATAAACCAACTAAAAAATGTGCTTGAGACAGGAGAGCAGCAATCCGTCAATATGAGCTTGCCTATAAAAAAAATATTGGCAGCTGTTGCTGAAGACAAAGCTAATTCCTTGGGAATTAAAGAAGAAATAGGCAGCGGGAAATCTTCTTTTAAAGGATCTATTGAAAATCGCTCATATAATATAAACCTTGCGGCATCAAAACTCAATGGCATGCTTATCAAGCCGGGAGAAACGTTTTCTTTTAATAAAACTGTGGGAGATATCACATCTCTTAATGGATACAAACAAGCATACGTCATACAAAATGGAAAAACAGTACTGGGTGACGGCGGAGGTGTCTGTCAAGTATCTACAACACTTTTTCGAGCCGCATTAAATACCGGACTTCCGATTGTGGAAAGGAATCCGCACGCATATCGTGTGGGATATTATGAACAAGATTCCGCACCAGGGATTGATGCTGCTATATATACTCCGTCAGTTGATCTGCGATTTAAGAATGATACAATGCATCATATCCTTATTCAAACATATGTGGATGTGGCAGCGCAGGAAATATACTTTACGCTGTACGGAACAAAAGATAATCGTCAGGTAAGCATAGGAAAACCAATTATGCTTTCTGAATCTCCCGCTCCTGAGCCTCTCTATCAGGACGATCCGAATATGCCCAAAGGTGAGGTAAAACAAATTGATTTTGCCGCTCCGGGAGCAAACGTCTACTTTACAAGAATTGTTACAAAAGATGGAAAGGAATACCTCTCAGATAAATTCACCTCCCATTATCGCCCTTGGCAGGCCGTATACATGAAAGGCACAAAAGAATAATATGCACAGACAATCGGATAAAATCTTTTCTTTAACCAACATTAAAGATCTTACTGATATTCTTTCCCAAAAAAAACAATCAGTTGTCGTAGCAGGGGGATGCTTTGATCTGTTACATGTCGGACATATTACCTTTTTGCAGGAAGCAAAAAAACAGGGAGATATTCTCATAATCTTGCTGGAAGCAGATGAAACTATAAAGAAAAATAAAGGAGAAAAAAGACCTATCAACACGCAGTTAGATCGTGCTAAGATCCTTTCAGCGATACAATATGTGGATTATATCTGCTTATTGGAGCCTCATATGACCGATAAAGACTATGATAGGCTGGTATTTATGATAAAACCTGCTATAATCTCTACTACAAAGGGGGATTTACTGCGTTTTCATAAAGAAAGGCAGGCAAGGGAAATAGGTGCTATTGTGAAAGATGTTACGGAGCACATTTCCGAGAAATCAACAACAGCATTGTTTCATTTACTTGATAAAGAAATTCTATGAGTCTTAATAAATTTTTATTAGTATTTTTGATTATTATCCTTATTTTTGGGGGGTTAATATTTTTCCAATATAAAAAAGGCACTCCTATAAACGGGAAAGTAATCGTACAAGAGGAAACATTTAACGTGCAAATAATTGATAAAGCTGAAGATTTGAAAAAAGGATTATCTGGCAAAGGTTCTATGCCCGCAAATCAGGGAATGCTTTTTGTATTTCCCAATAAAGGTGATTATCCGTTTTGGATGAAAGGGATGGAGTTTCCGCTTGATATTATTTACATCAATGATAACAAAATTGTAACCATTTTTGAGGAGGTTCCAGCACCCCTGTATCCCAATGAAAATCTTCCGGTCTATAGATCAAAAGTTCCGGCAAACAAAGTATTAGAGATTAACGCCGGATCAGTTAAGAAATTTAATATAAAAGTCGGTGATGAGGTTATCATCGAAAAAACAAAATAGTTATTTGAGCGCCTCAAGCATAAAATAAAATAGAATAAATTGTAAAGGGTACACTATATAGAAAAAATATTTCAGCGATTTTCCCTTTTTATCATTATACAAAAGAAGCAATAATACGGAGAGAATTCCAAACACTCGGAACATCCCCAGCATATTTGCGTAATAATAGCTGATAAGAGAGACAAGCCCCATGAGAAAAATTTGCGCAATAAGCATTTTCCTCCAATCATGATAAAAGAAGTAAAATATCATAATTACCAGTATCCCGTATGCCCCATAATCAGCATTTATTAACTGAGCAATTAGTGCCATAAGAAATGTAAGCAGTAATCGATAAAATGTATCTTTTATCTGCCTCACAAACATAATTGTTAATAAACCTATACTCAGTGTGAAGAATACATTTAAACCGTTAAAACCTGGGGCAAGCTGCCGTATAGAGAGCACATATGGTATCTGAGAGATAGCTGCAAAAAGCACCAATCTGAAAAAATAATGTGCACTATTTTTTGTATGGTGAGCTCCGTTCGCAATCGTCCACGCAAACAATGGAAATGATAATCTGCCAATAATTCTGAAGGCAAACACCTGTGGAAAGAAAAACATACCGAAATGATCAATCAGCATAAATATGAGAGCAATAATCTTTATCGTTGATGCGGACATATAGTTAAGTGTACCTCGCTTATTTGTAAAATGTAAATAGTATAAAGCTCCATGATATAATAATTGCACCAATTATGGTTATTCTGGGTATAGAAACATCTTGTGACGAAACATCAGCTGCAATTATTGCAGGTGATAATAATAAGGTACATCTCCTAGCAAATACTACATCTTCATCATTAGATCTGCATAGTAAAACAGGGGGCATCATCCCGGAGCAGGCAGCACGAGAGCAGCTTAGATATATGCTTCCTGTCCTAACCCAAACCCTTGATGAAGCAAAAATTGCAATAAAAGATATTGATGCACTCGCTATTACGTATGGCCCCGGTCTCATCGGGTCTCTTTTGGTAGGTGTAGAAACGATCAAAACCATCGGATATGTATTACAAAAACCCATCATTCCGGTGAACCACATGGTAGGACATATTTATGCCAATTGGATTGACAATAAAAACAATATAGAATTCCCTGCAATTGCCCTTGTTGTTTCAGGGGGACATACTGACTTATTATTACTGAGAAATCATGGTGATATGCAGCTCTTGGGAGGCACGAGAGATGACGCTGCGGGGGAATGTTTTGATAAATGCGCGAGACTTCTGGGATATGCATATCCGGGAGGTCCGCATATATCAAAACTGGCAATAACCGGCAATGAAAAAGCATTCCCTTTCCCTCGCCCCATGATAAATGACAAAAATTATGCATTTTCCTTTTCGGGTTTAAAAACGGCATTCCTTAATACCACAAAAAAACATTTCCCATTACTCCGCACAACATCACAAACAACAAAAGGGGGCTGGAATCAAATCCGGCTGACGGATACTGCATCGCTAGAAGAAAAACAAACACTATCAGATTTGTGCGCATCTCTTCAGAGAGCAATAATTGATGTATTATTAAAAAAAACGATGCGCGCCGCAAAAGAATATCATGTGAAGTCTGTCTTACTTTCAGGCGGAGTCTCGGCAAATAAACTACTTCGCTCTGCTTTTGAAAAAGAAACAAAAGAGAATACTATACATTTGTATATACCGCATCCCACACTCTGCACAGATAATGCGGCAATGATCGCTGCAGCCGCGTACTTCCATCATAATATAAAAAGTTGGAAAGACATCACAGCGGATCCTGAGTTATATTTCTGATACGTCATTTAGATTGCAAAATCAATCTTGACATCATTATTCATGCAGATATAATAAATGTATCTCATGATAAAATCTCTACTACGATTTTTGGTAATAGTAGTCATTTTGTTTTCTTATCTCCTGCACCCTAACGAAAAAACATTTGCGCAAATATCACCAATACAACCACATTTTTTTGAACATATAAAAACAAGTGCTGTACAGCAAGCAACAATATCTGCACAAAGAAAAGCAATACTAGGTAAGAAAAATATTATCGGACCTACACCCACGATCTATGTGTATCCTACTCCTACAATCTTTGTGCAGCAAGAAAAACAAATTATTTCTTCTCAAAAAAAGCTAGATAATGCACCAATTGTATCGCCATCTCCCAACATCACAAAAGTAGACACAAAAAAAATGAGTAATCCAGCTGCAAGTCTTTCTCCCACACAAAGCACCCCTGAAACGAATCCCGAAGAATCACTCATAATCAAAAAAATTAATGAATATAGAACTTCTCTCGGACTTTCTATAGTCAGAGAAAATAGCGCTACATGCGATTTTGCGAAATTACGAGCTGAGGAGATTGTCACATCATTTAATCATGACGGATTCTCCCAGCGTATCGATACAAAAAAGCTTCCATATGCTTCATGGAGTACTGTTGTTGAAAATATTGCCATGAATACCAATGAGCAGGATGTCGTAACATTATGGAAGAACTCTCCTCCACATGCAGAAAATATGCGGGCAAATACGAAATACGTTTGCGTCAGGAACACCGGTAGTCACTTCGCATATGAAGGGATGACACCATAAAACATGGTAAAATAAATCGTAACTTGCTACAATAGCGCTATGTCGACAGAACTGCTCATTATCCTCAGCGTAATTATAATTTTCTTTTTTATTATCATTTTTATAATAAACAAAAAAATCGCACAGCTGCGTGACCAAAAAACTGATCAATCTCTTATCGAATGGCTCAAAACAATGCAGCAGTCACTCGATACGACAAATAAAGCTATCAATGATTCTATGCACTCAAATTCTTCTACTATGGTTCGCACACTCCAAGAAAATTCAAAACAGTTAAACGAAAGATTGGATAAAGCTGCGGAAGTGATTAGAGACGTCGGGAAAGAAGTCGGCCAGATGAGCGAAATCGGCAGAAGCATGAAGGAATTACAGGATTTTCTCAAAAGTCCGAAAATGCGTGGAAATATCGGAGAGCAGATTCTCAAAGATCTTATCACGCAAATTTTTCCAAAAAATAGTTTCCATCTGCAGTATCAATTTAAATCCGGCGAAAAAGTAGATGCTGCCATTATGACAGATGCGGGGATACTCCCAATCGATTCTAAATTTCCGATGGAAAATTATCAAAAAATGCTTCTGACAGAGGACGAAAATATGAAACCTTCTCTGAAAAAAGAATTTGTACGTGATATAAAAAAACATATCGATGCAATTGCAAAAAAATATATCTTACCTGATGAGGGAACGATGGATTTCGCACTCATGTATGTTCCAAGCGAATCAGTATTTTATGAAATCGTTAATTTGCATGAACTTGTCGAATATGCGCGCGTAAAGCGTGTGTATATTGTTTCTCCTACGACACTTTACGCGCATTTACAAACAATCCTTCTTTCATATGAAGGACATAAAATTGAAGAGCAATCAAAAGAAGTATTACGATTACTTAAAAGCCTTCAAATAGATTATGAGAAAGTAAATGATTCTCTTGACATACTCGGAAAGCATATAGGAAATGCGTCTAATCAATATACAAATGTAAACAAAGGATTTCTAACGATGGGACAAAAATTATCTTCCGTAAAACATCTGAGCAAAACTGTACAAAAAGAAATTGAGGAAAATATATAATAATTGACAAACAAATCTATATTATTAATAATAATTTCATATGGATCTTTCAGTATTACATCCCGTACCACCCATTCAAACAAGTCATCCCATAAAAGTTACACCAAAAGGGAATATGTATAAAATAAATGTATCCCATTTTGACCAAGGAGGAAATAATCTAAGAAATGTCGAGATTTGGACAACAAGAGAAGCAGTTCAAAAGCATTTTGGCAATAAAACAGGCGATCCGCACAATTATGAACTTAAAAAATTTGCTAGGCAAACGTTTGAAAATCAGCTTCGCAAACACGAAGGGCATATCCCAAATAAAGGTATGCTTGTCACGACAGATACAGTACGCCATGGAGACCCCAAACTTTGGCCCCACACCCTCGCCCATGCAGAGGTTAAACTCTAATGCATTGAAAGCGTTTCAGAAATACACTATACTATACGCATGAACAATACAACAAAGCAATGTTCTAAATGCGGAAAGCAATTTCTTATCATTACACAGGAGCAGGAATTCCTTAAAGAAAAAAGACTTCCACTCCCCGACAATTGTCCGACATGCAGACAAATGCGGAGATTAACACTTCGTGGAGGAGAACGTATGCTTTATAAAACACAGTGCCAGCAATGTGGAAAAGATATCATAGTTGCAAAAAATCCTGCAACGGTAAAAAATCCCATATATTGTAAAAAGGATTATGAAGACTACTTTTTATCCAACGATCCTATCATAAACGACCCTTTACCCGAAGTATAATATGACCAAGCAAACTTTTTTTCAAGAATTACAACGATTACTTGATCGATACCCCAAACAAGAAACTAGAGTGTTCTACTCCGAAAATTGTAATTATAGTGATCATGTATTTGCCTCTAAAAATTTAGCGTATTGTTTTGATACGTCATCAAGTTCGGACTCAGTTTATTTATTTGACTGCCATCTGGTAGCAAACAGTCAAGACTGCGATTATACCGTAGAGTCAGAATCGTGTTATGAAGGAGTTGATCTATACAAATGCTTTAATTGTTATTATAGCGCAGACATGGATAATACTAGAGACGCGATGTATTGCAACAATATTTCCAATTGTCACGATATATTCGGATGTTGCAACCTAAAAAATAAATCGTATTGCATTTTTAATCGTCAATACTCTCAAGAGGAATATGAAAGACTTCTTCCTAAATATAAAGCGCTACAGCCCTCACAGGTACTTAGCGTGGTTGAAGAACTGCAATCACGGTATCCCATAACGCAAAGTATTTCCGAAAGAAATGTTAATTCCCCATATGGAAACTTCCATTATGACAGCAAAAATTGTTATATGGTGTTTGATTCATCAAGGAATGAAGATAGTGGATATTTATATGATACATTTGATTGCAAACACAGTTATGACTTAACATATGCTGCAAAAGGATGTGAGTATGCGTATCAAATTGTTGACTCCCCCACTTGCTATAATTCACAATTTGTTGTTAATTCTGCAAACTGTCAGGATAGTTGGTATTTATTTAACTGTAAAGGCGTAAAAAATAGTATCGGCTGCGTCAATTTACAATATAAGGAGTACTGCATATTGAATAGGCAATTTTCTAAAGAAGAATACGAAAAAATATCCGCAATTATATTACCTCAATTGACAGATAAAGATAATAATTGGGATTCCCTCACAGTCTAGAGAATCGGTTCCGGAAATTCGGAATTATCAGCATGCTCCTGATGTAATGTAGATTTCGCATTTGTCCATTTTTCAATATTTCGTTCTACAGCAACTCTATTAGTGGCATATTGCATATGTGTGTAGGAAATAATATCAGGCAAATAACTATGTTCTTGTGGAGATGTCGTAATGGTTCTTGCTGAAAAAGGTCTTGCAACCCTCCCTTTTATGGACATTTTCACATACATATCGCGAGTCTCCAAACTGAGGATATCATCGGCAGTAAATATGGGCGCAAATTCTTTGGAAAGAAATGAAGCATCTTGGCCGCCAACAGAAAACACAAATAATGATGCTACATTCCCAAAAACACTTGATCTGATATCTTCTTATAGCTGATCTATATATTGATGCGCAATCGTCAAATTGAGTCGATATTTCCTGGATTCCGATAGAATTGATTGAAAGGCATCAGTTGCAAAATTCTGGAATTCATCAATATAAAAATAAAAATCTTTTCGCTCTTCTTCAGAGATGTTTGCCCGTGAGAGAGCAGCTTGCTGTATTTTGGTAATAAACATAGATCCCAATAATGCCGCATTATCTTCTCCAAGTTTTCCCTTTGAAATATTCAGGATGACAATCTTGCCTTCATTCATAAATGACGTAAAGTCGAGCATATTTTTTTGCTGACCAACCATATTACGGATGATAGGATTGCTGATAAACTGCCCTACTTTATTGAGGATCGGGACTATTGCCTGTGACGAATATTGTTCATTCCACGATGAAAATTCATTTGCCCAAAATTGTTTAACGACAGGGTCATGCAACTGATTGATTACCCTATGCCGATATTGTGTATCGGTTATTATCCTATTTATACCCAAGACATTTGAATCCTGTGTCTCCAATAGTGCAAGAACAATATTTCGCAAAATGTGTTCCATTCGTTCATTCCAGTCAGAAGCAAATAATTTTTTAAATATCGCAATAAAAAAATAAGCGATATGCTGCCTTTTTTCATAATTATCTGTATATTCCAATGGGTTAAACCCGATAGGAAAATCTCTATCCGACGGATCTACGTATACAACATCTTTGATACGATTTTTAGGAACACGTTTAACGACTGCTTCTGCCAAATCACCATGAGGGTCTAATAAACAAAATCCCTTCTCCTGCTGTATATCATTCATCATCAATAATTCCAAAAATCGACTTTTCCCAACACCTGTTTTCCCGATAACATACAAATGTCTTCTCCTGTCTTCATCCAAAATACCAAATGGTATCTTTTCATTTCGGTAATTTGTTTCCCCAATTAATGCTATTTGCCCGGGCCGATACTGTCCTTCCCGAGGAAGGATATCAGGTGGAGCAGCCCTTTTAGAATGAGCTCGTACTACATTGGAAAATGTATTTTCTTTTGTCGGGAAATGATAGAGTGTAACAATTTCCGGAATTGACCAGAGATCTCCTTGTTCAAATATTCGAGCCGCAAATGCTTTTGCAAGAACAATGGGGAAAAACGATGATTTTTTGACGAGCTCATTACTCGAACTTTTTACTGACTTGAATATAGGTAAAAAGGTATGTAATTTCATTCTCGCCTCACGCTTTGTACGGGATGTGTAAGCAATACGCAATTTCCCCAGAAAAAGATGCTGTGATAATTTTTGTGTTGCTTTACTCTCATTTGATGAATTCAAAATTTTATAATACAGTGCAAAAAATCCTTGTTTCATCGACTTTGCTCCAATTCTTTCCATGACCAACTGAATTGCAACCTCATCCTGCATGTCACTTTTGGCAAGTAGTGCTGACAAATTTTTCAATATATCTTCATCACTATTTTCGTAGCTCTTTAATGCTGCCATGCTATGCTGTTTATATGAAAGTTCAGCATATTCGGTATTTTCTTTCCATTGGGAAAGATAATCTTTTACTTCCATAATCTCAGCATCGGGAAATTGAGCGTAAAATTGAGATTCTATAATTTGTCTTTTATTTCTAGTAGTAACTATATAATAAGAAAGAAATTGTTTACTCGAAACTATCTCCAAACTAATAACTGTACCCGATGATAAAAATCTATGGAGTGACCGAAGAAATGCTACCATTCCCTCTTCTTTTCTTTCATTATTTTCTGATATTTTTACTTCTAATACTAACCGTTCTCTTGATTCTAAATTTTTTTTCAATAACTTATTGTATCTTAATCGCAAAAATACTCTATATAAAAGGATTCCGAATATAATGACAAAAAATATCGATCCTACAAAAATCATAAAAAAAGTAATAATTCCCCAAAAAAAATTTGTCAACATATCCATAACATAAGTATACAACTTTTCTTTCTTTTATGTTAGAATTTCTCCATGCCCGATATATCCTCACTCAATAAAGAACAACAAGCAGCAGTGACACATGGTACCGATCCATTACTCATTATTGCCGGCGCGGGGACAGGGAAAACAACTGTCGTTACCAAACGTATAGAACACCTTATCCTTGAAAAAAATATTCCTCCGTCAAATATCCTTGCGCTCACCTTTACTGATAAAGCAGCACAGGAGATGGAAAGCAGAATTGACGAAATCCTTCCGTATGGGTACGCAACACTTTGGATAGAAACATTCCATGCATTTTGTGACAGAGTCTTGCGACAAAACGCCATTCATATCGGTCTCAACGGATCGTTCACGCTGATGTCTGAAGCAGAATGTTTACTTTTTATGCGAAAACATTTGTTTGATTTCAACCTATCATATTTTCGTCCATTCGGAAATCCTACAAAATTTCTCCAAGGAATGCTCACACATTTCAGCAGACTGCGGGATGATGACATAACTCCGGAGCAATACATCGCGTACGCAAATCGTATCATGAAAGATAAGACGATTGAAGATGACGAAAAACAAAAAATCATGGAGCTCGCGCAGACATTTACGATGTACGCTGATCTGAAAGCAAAAGAAGGCGTTATGGATTATTCGGATCTTATCAGCAATACGCTGAAATTATTTCGGGAACGTCCGTCAGTACTCAAACAATACCAGCGACAATTTCAATATGTTTTCGTAGATGAATTTCAGGATACAAATTTCGCCCAAAACGAAATGGCAATTCTTCTGGCAGGACAACGGAAAAATATAACAGTCGTGGGAGATGATGATCAAAGTATTTATCGGTGGAGAGGAGCAGCAATCGCAAATATGATGCAATTTCGCTCGCACTTCCCCGGATGCAAAATTATCGCTTTGACAAAAAATTATCGTTCTACACAAAATATTTTGGACGCGGCATATACGCTTATCCAACAAAATAATCCCGACAGGCTAGAGATTAAAGAAAAAATAGATAAAAAACTTATCGGTATGCGTGGAGAGAAAGGAGAACAAATAGAATTTATCTATGAAGCGCGAGGAGAAGATGAAGCGGAACGAGTCGCCAAAGAAATACAAAAAGAAGTGAAAAAAACACATCGTCCATACAATGATTTCGCGATTCTTGTCCGTGCTAATGATCACGCAATTCCATTTAAAAGAGCACTGGATCGATTACATATCCCATTTCAATTTCTCGGACCGGATCATCTCTACCAACAGGAAGAGATAAAAGATCTTATCGCCTACTTACATGTATTGGCAAACTTTGAAGACACATCTTCTCTCTATAGAGTAATGACGATGCCGATTTTCGCGCTACAAGCACGTGATATATCAGCGATGCTGAATTTTTCAAAACAAAGTAATATAACACTTTTTGAAGCGATGGAAAAGGTTGAGGAAACAATGCTGACAAAAGAAGGTAAAGAAAAAATTATATCTCTTATCACAATGCTGAAAAAGCATCTTGAACTCGTGCCGCATGAATCCGCGGGGCAGATTCTGTATCAATTTTTTGAGGAAAGCGGACTCTTAGGACATTATTTGGATCCCGGTTCTCTCAAAACAGAAAATGAAGCGCAAAATATCGCGAAATTTTTTAATAAACTGCAAACATATTCCCACAATAAAAAAGATATTTCTGTCTTTGCAGTGGTTGACTGGATTGATCTAGCTATGGAACTTGGGGAAAGTCCGCTTGCGGCGGAGATGGACTGGACACGCAATAACGCCGTCAATATTCTGACTGTGCATTCAAGCAAAGGACTTGAATTTCCGTATGTTTTTGTGGTTAATCTCGTCGCGCAGAGATTTCCAAGTAGAGACAGAAAAGAACAAATTCCTCTTCCACCCGATATTATCCGTGAAGCGCTTCCGGAAGGAGATGAAGGAATCCAAGAAGAGAGACGACTTTTCTATGTCGCGATCACTCGTGCAAAAGAAAAACTCTACCTAACAGCAGCGCGTTTTTATAATGAAGGCAAACGGGAACGTAAATTGTCACCGTTTGTTACTGAAACATTAGGAGAGGCTACTGTGCATCAGCTGATAAAAAAACAAACAGTAGCAGCTGATGCACAGCAGCTTTCACTCCTTGACGTGTTCAATACAAATATCGTGGAAGAGAAAATTCCTGAAAAAGAGATACGGGAACCGCTGGATATTACCTATATTTCGTACTCACAATTACAGACATATCTTACCTGTCCATTGCATTACAAACTCCGATATATTCTCAATATGCCGTCTCAACCCTCTCCTGCTCTCAGCTATGGAGTAAGTGTACACGGAGCATTGAGAGACTTCTTCCAAGATCTTAAACAAAATAGCACAGCCAGCCGCGAAGACATGGAGAATTATCTGAAAACAAATTGGGTATCGGCCGGATATACCAGCAAGCAACATGAAGAACAAACATATACACAGGCACTTCGGATGGTAACAAAACTTGCGCAAGAGAATATAAAGAATATCCCGCCTGTCGCGACTGTTGAAATGCCGTTTTCTTTTATGATCGGTAAATTAAAAATAAGCGGAAGAATTGATCGCATTGACCGGCTTCCCAATGGAAAAATAGAAATTATTGATTATAAAACTGGAAAAAATGTACTCACTGAAAAAAAAGCAAAAGACGATTTACAGTTGTCTCTTTACGGTATCGCCGCAACTGAGGTAAATGATGCGTTACTTCATAAAAAACCTGAGGATGTGCTTCTCACATTATATTACCTGGAAGAAAATAAAAAAGTTTCAACTACCAGAACACCTGAACAATTGGAGGAAGCAAAGGAATATATCGTTCAAAAAGTAGATGAAATCTCAAAAAGCAGCTTCACATGCAGCGGATCAATCATCTGCAAAACATGCGAATATAGTATGCTTTGCAACAGTTCACATAAGTAAAAACACTTGAAAAAAAATACCAAGTACGCCACTATAGAGATAGGCGAGATCTATGCAGAAATATACATCACCTAATCCAATAGGAAGAATCAATACAGGAGCGCTTTATATCATGCTTATCATGGCAATCCTCATCGGATTTGCGTTTCTTGCCACAGGTCCTGCGCCTTCTCAAGCCCCTATCCCATTAGGGAAAGAAGTCGTTATCAATGACAAAGTTGCAGGCAAAAAAGAAAGCACACTCCAACTCTATATGTTTGGCGGAGCTACAATTACTCCGCCTGCGGAATCTCTTTGCAGAAAAGGCGGCGCAAATACGAATCCTGAACTTATCATCGCGTATTCGCCGGAGCACGGAGCAGCGGTCAGATCTGATGGGCAAATTAAAGTATGGCTCAATGGTCCTGCTCCTTTCCGAGTCGCGCCAGAAGAAAAAATTAACAGAAGTTCAGGACAAATAAAAACAATGGGAGATCGAAGCGCAACAGCTCCTGATGGATATATCTGGGAGCCTGCTCTCTATATATTCCCTAACACTGTTGATAAAGGCGGTCGTCCCTTTTTCCCCACTTTTATACGAGGATCATATAATAATAGTGATCAGGAAGACGGAGGAGATCAATACAAAGGTATAAAAGTAAGTTATGGAGCAGAACCTGTCCCCCCAAAGATTTTTTATCAAGATAAAGGAAGAAGTCTACAACTTATATGGAATGTAAAAGATCTTGGTCTCAAAGAAGGATTCTATCAACTGCAAGTTATGGCGCATGACGGCAGAGGAGGTCGTGCAATCGCTTGCTGGGCTATACGCGTATATAAAGTCGCCGACCCCAAATATGCCATTCCTGACTGACAGGTTGCATTTCTTGGATAATTTCACTACAATACCAACCAAACGTCCTGGGAAGGAGAATCGCTACTCGCCAGCCGGCGGGAGGAAAGTCCAGACAGGGTATGTGCATGGGATGGGTGGCAACATCTGACGTATATCTCAGAAATGAGTGAAGCGCTAGTGTCTGATCTCTTTTACTCACATAACGGAGTTCAGAACAGATTCTGAATCAACAGAATCTGAGAGCAACAGAGACGAGTGAGTGTGAAACGGGCAATCCTACCTCCTGCAACCTCCGAACGTTATACTATTTACCTGCACAAGGGAGTAACAAAGAGAGGGCATAGATAAATTGCGATGAGAACAGAATCTGGCTTACTCGCTTCCCAGAACGTTTTATATCAACCACTCGCGCTCGTGTAATAACGGAGAGAATAGTTCCATAACCAACGGGTAAAACAAAACATTCCGCAAGCAGTTATAATCAATACACTGATATCTTCTATAGTAGCTTTATGCAAAAGCATCTTCACCGGAGTCGAAACTAAAATCATATACGGAAAAAGAAATAAGAAAAGAAATATATTAAATTCCTTAAACATCTCCGGAGGGAATCTACTCGCATGATTCATGGAATTCATAACATCTAAAATGTTGGATAATCTCGGATTCCAAATAAGTAGTGTAGCCATCATAAACCATAATGAATAATAGATAACATTACCTACAATTACCAATATAATGTATTGTAATAACTGAAAGCCTGTGTATACAATATGAAATTTATGAAGCACCACTATGAGAAAAATAATACCGATCATCATTCTCCATATCCCCATTATTTTATAGCTCGAAAAACTTACCATAAACTGACTGTCCACAGGCTTAACGAGCAAACCATCTAATCTTCCATAAAAAATAGTATCCGATAGCAGGAAAAAACTCCGTTTAAAATGAATTTCGAATATCCCCAAAATAATAATTATCGTCGCGGAAAGTAATAGCATCTCTCCCTGTGTCCACCCCGCCACCATCGTCGCTTTATCGGTAAGAAGCAACATCGTCGCAATAATAAGAGCTGTCCAGACGCTTGTCGCGATTAGTTCATTAAAAAAATTCACTCTATACGCCAAAAACTGCGCCATATTAATCGTATTTATTTGCTTATATATTGTAAGATATTTTTTCATTGTCCAACTGCGGTAAACTTTTTCAAGCCGTTATATAATAATATTTTATAAATCAATACAAAAAATACCAACCATCCTATTTGGATAATGATCACATTCCATAATTCATGGGTTGAAAGCTTCCCTTGAAAGCTAATAATCGGATAATAAATGAAATACGCAAAAGGCAGATGATTTGCAATATTTTGCAGCCAAGCGGGCATAAATGCCAACGGAAGATTTGTCCCCGAAAAGAAAAGAATCGCAACCACAGAGGTATCCTGAAGCCCCTTATTGTCTTTCGTCCAAAACGAAATAAGCGCTGTAACCATTTTATATGTTTGAAAAAGAAAAGACGCAAAGATAACGATAATAAATGCCATAATCATCTTTTCCGCAGATAATAAAGGAAGCCTGATAGGAGGATACAAGAATGCCGCTACAATATAAAAGAGAAATCCGAATCCTCCCTGAATGATACGATAAGGTAATTCCAGCAAATACATCATCGCATAATAAGGGAAGGGTTTGATGAGATACTGTACGAGATTACCGTGCCTGATATCAGACTCAACCTTTTCTTCGATATGAGAATTTAATAATGCCTGAAAAATAATAAGCAGCAGGTAATATGTCATTATACTATGCACATCCCATTCCGGTAGCACCGCGTTATTATGCCTGTATGCAGCGAACCAAAATAGCATAAAAAATCCGCCATTAATAAGTGGAATAAGCAGCCAAACAAGCGATCTTGTCCAACTGGTCATTGTATCCTGCAAGCTGAGAAGAAATATATGAATGTATTTCATTGCTATTATTTATTATTCTTTTCATTCATAAACACATCACGAATTATCTCTTCTATATTTGCTTCTTCAATATTGATATCTTCAACCGGGAAATCATGCAGCAGCCGAGCCGCCGTTTTATTTGCGTGTTCACGTTTTACGGCAAGTACTATCTGATTTCCGTCCATTTTTTCTATTCTTCCCAATGCAGCAAGATCCTTTTTCATAACCGTATCCGTTACTACTACCGTTATCTTCTTTTCTGTCGTATACTTTTTGACAATATTTTGGAGACTACCATCATACAATATTTTTCCGTGATCAATAACGATTACCCTTTCACATAGCTGCTCGACATCTTTCATATAATGACTTGTCAGGATAACTGTCGCGCCATATTTCTGATTATATTCTTTGATAAAATCCCGAAGCCGCTGCTGCATCACAACATCCATCCCGATAGTAGGCTCATCCAAAAATAATATTTGCGGTTTATGAATGAGAGAGGCGATAAGTTCGCATTTCATACGCTGCCCCAATGACAGCTTACGGACTTGGACAGTCAAAACATCCTCAACCTCCAATAATTCCGACAGTTCTCTCACTGTCTTTTTATACTCCGCTTCCGGCACACCGTATATTGCTTTATTAAGAAGAAATGAATCAAGAGGAGGAAGATCCCACCATAGCTGATTTTTTTGCCCCATAACCAGCGACATCTTCCGTAGATACGCATGATTCCGTTCAAATGGTGTATATCCCAATACCTTTATATCGCCTGAGGTAGGATACAATAACCCGGTGAGACATTTTAATGTAGTAGTCTTCCCTGCTCCGTTCGGACCGATAAAGCCTACCAACTCCCCTTTTTCGATAGAAAAAGAAATATCATCAACAGCCTTGGAATTATAATATTTCCTCTTAAAAAGAGCCTTTAGGGAACCGAAAAATCCGGCCTCCTTTTGGTGGATTCTATAAAATTTTGATAAATGTTGTACTGAAAGTGCAGCCATATATAACTCGTATATTAGCACGAATTATACATTAATAGAAGAGCTCTATTCTCAGCATATCCTGCTAATTAACGGATTGCTTTCTTTAATGTTTTGCCTGCGGTAAATCCGGGCGCTTTTCTGGCTGAAAGTGTTATAGCTGCGCCTGTTTTGGGATTTCTTCCTACACGCTGCTGTCTACTTCTCACACTAAATGTGCCGAATCCTGTTAAGACAACTTTTTCTCCACGTTTTAATGAATCACGGATAGTATTTAGTGTTGTTTGGACAGAATCACGTGCTGCTTTATTGGTAAGATTAGCTTTTTTTGCAACAACTTCAATAAGATCTTTTTTAGTCAAGAAAAATCACCCCCTTCGTAGCATTACACAATTCATGAATCATACGATTAGATTAACAATACAAGGAAAATGGGTATTCTGTCAAGTCCTTGAAAGAGGATTATGAAACGGTCGTCTCGGGATAAACAGATCGGAACTCACGAATTGCTGTCACTTTCACTTCACCCGGAACTGCAAGTGATCTGCTGACTTCCTCCTGAATTTTTCGTGATAGGAGTACTGTCTGTGAGTCATCCAGTTTGCCGGGGTTGATGATAACACGTAATTCTCTTCCTGCTTCAAATGCGTATGCGTCTTCGACGCCTTCATATTTCTTCGCGATTTGTTCCATTTCCGTAAGCCTTTTGCCATACTTCTCAATATCTTCATACCGAGCGCCCGGACGGGAAGCTGATGACGCGTCAGCCGCATGCACGATGACTGATTCAACACTCGAAAACGGCTTGTCTTCATGATGTTCCGCGACGACATCAATTACTTTTTCGGGGAAATTATATTTTCGAAGTAATTCCACGCCGAGCTTGACATGACTGCCGTCTCCTTCAAGTACCTTACCGACATCATGGAAAAGATAGCCCAGACGAACCACATCAACATTTGCACCGAGTTCTTGAGCAATATGCACACCTATCTTTGTCCCTTCCAATGTATGTACCAGTAAATTCTGGCCGTAGGAAGTTCTAAATTTCATTCTTCCCAAAATAGGATATAAATCATCAGGAAGACTGAAAATACTTACTTCATTTGCAAGCTTTTCTCCTTCCTGATACATTATTTTTTCCAGCTCTTCACGAGTTTGTTTTACTATCTCCTCAATTCGAAATGGCTGCACACGGGTATCTTTGAGTAATTTTTCAAGAGCTCTGCGGGCAACTTCACGACGAATCTGATCAAAGCAGGAAAGTTTGATAGCACCTTCTTCATCCAAATCGACGTCAACACCTGTTGCCTGTTCAAAAGCGCGGATATTTCTACCTTCTTTCCCGATAATTCTTCCTTTCATCTCCTCATCTTCTACTTTCACAACTGAAACTGTATATTCCGGCACAAATTTTAATGCTCCGTGGTTAAGGCTATCAACAAGGATTTCTTGGGCTTTTATATCTGCAGTACGCTTTGCTTCCGCTTCTTTATCTTTAATAATTTTTGCCATCATCCCCGCGGCATCACGCTCAGTCTCTGCAAGAAGCTGTGTCTTCGCTTCTTCACGAGTAAGACCGGAAACTGATTCCAATTTTTTGAGATAATCTTCCCGTTTTTTAGCAACTTCTTCTTCTTTACTCTCCAATGTATCAGCTTTCGCGTCCAATTTTTCCTGACGTTCGATGAGTTTTTTCTCAAGTGTAATTAAGTCTTGTTGTGTTATATCTGACATACTATTTTTAGCAAAAGCAGCGTTTTGAGCAGCGTAAAATTTATATATACAATATGAAGGTGTGTTCTATTTTCTCCATAACGCTTTTCTCTTTTTTGAGATAATCGTACTTCTAATGCTATCGTTATTATACCGTACACATAGCTCTGATGCAACTTCTTTTACCAGATCCTAGTCCAAATAGGAATCAATTGCTTTTTTGGCAATTGTCCAATTATATCCCCTCCGCATAAGGAAAGCGCCCACTTTTTGATAAACAGCCTGTCGTGGGAAACCATCAAGTTTTTCCATATGCCGCGCAATAATATTTTTTGCCTGTGTCAATTCATCAGGAATCTCCTCAGATTCCTCCGAAAGTACTTTATCAATGATATCCTGCGCTATACCTTTTTGCCGCAATTCCATCACCAAAACTGTTCTTCCTTTTGGTTTGGTGCGAGCTCGAGAAAGTACCCATGATCTGGCAAATTTTTCATCATCCAAAAAATGCTGTTCAATCAATTTTGCAATGATCTTTTCTACGACATCTTCTTCCGCATTTTTCTTTTGCAGATAATCATATATTTCCTTTTGCGAACGATTACGAAGAGTCAAATACCGATAACAGAGGTCTAAATAGCGTTGATAATTTTTACTATCGTCCATACCATAATTATATCAAATGATATCAAACAATAAAATATTTAACATGAAATAGAAACGAATAACTAATATATGAAGTATTATTCTGACTGAAGAAATTCATCTTCTTCATTTTCATCATCAGCGCCGACGACGAGAGGAGCACGCCCGTCTTTATTTTGCGCCATAATTTTGGTGACAATTTCTTTTTGCATCTCAGGATTTTCTTTAATACGTTCAATAGTAGCAGCTTTTCCCTGTCCAAGCATCTCATCATTGTATCTGTAGAAAGCACCGGATTTGCTAATAATCCCCATCTCCACACCTACATCGACAATACCCCCCTCACGTGATATCCCCTCATTAGTGATATCAAACTCCGCCATCCGGAACGGAGCAGCAATTTTATTCTTCACGACTTTTACACGATGTCGTGATCCTACTACTTTATCCCCATCTTTTAGTGTTTCTATCTTACGGATATCCATTCGCACAGACGCATAGAATTTCAATGCCATTCCTCCTGTGGTCGTTTCAGGATTACCGAACATCACGCCGATTTTCTGACGAAGCTGATTGGTAAATATTACGATAGTACGGGATTTAGAAATGACAGCGGTCAACTTGCGAAGAGCCTGTGACATAAGCCTCGCCTGAAGTCCCATCACAGAATCCCCCATTTCTCCTTCGATTTCTGCTCGCGGCACCAATGCTGCTACGGAATCCACGACCAAGACATCAATTCCACCTGATCGCACCAAACTCTCGGTAATCTCTAGTGCCTGTTCACCGGTATCCGGCTGTGAAATAAGTAATTCATCAAGTTTTACGCCAAGCTGCTGAGCGCGAAGCGGATCAAGAGCATGCTCCGCATCAATAAATGCGGCAATCCCGCCATGTTTTTGCGCCTGAGCGATGGTTGAGAGACAGACAGTTGTTTTACCTGACGCTTCAGGACCATAAATTTCGACAATTCTTCCCCGAGGAAGTCCACCTGCACCAAGTGCTAAATCTAAGGGAAGGCATCCGGTTGAAATCACTGATATATCAAACTTTTGTGAGGATTCACCGAAACGCATGATGGAGCCGCGACCGTACTGCTTTTCGATCTGATCCATGGCCATTTTAATAGATTCTAACTTTTTTGAAGTATCGCTTTGTTGTTCTACCGGTGCTGATTTTTGAGAATTACTTGATGATCTGGCCATAATTTATATCCATTCTAACATGCTCAATTGAAAATACAAGTAGCAATTTCGATTATTTTTCATTAACATTTTGCGCATAAATATGATAAAATTTGCATAGACAGGGTGTAGTATAGTGGTAGTACACCGCGCTGGGGGTGCGGTAGTCCATGTTCGATTCATGGCATCCTGACACTAAACTATTCTATCTATTTTATTTAGATATAAATCTATTATCGCATCCGGTCTATGGTAATGCAAGTACCAATTATAAATCCGTTAGAGCAATTTCAATTCTTTTGTCGATCCACTTCCCATGGATATTCTCCGCAACACCTGATACATACATTTTTGAGGGAGTAAAAACATACATGCGGAAAATCGAATCTCCTAAAAAATCCTGTGACACTCCCAACATCTGCTTTTTCTCTTCATAAGAGTGAGCAAAAAGTTTTGAACAATAAATACGTAGTGCTTCATCTACATAAGACGCCTCTACCTCTTTTGCCACCCCTTCCATATACACCCCTCCTGTTTCATCTTCTGTCGCTGTAGAATTAAAAATCGTACAGGATACATGAGGGTTATGATAAAGATTATGAGAATGTCTTGTTGTTTTTAATGAATACCAATAAAAACGGTAATGCTCATCACATACATAATAAAGTGGAACTCCCCATGGTATCCCTCCTGAACAGGTTGAAAGCGTGAGATAATTGTTTCCCTCAATTATGATTTTTGCTTTCGTAATATCATCCATGCCTCATTTATTTTTTTTATTTTTATATCTGGTTACCCACCATTCATCATTCTGCTCCGCAAACCACCAATGGTCCGCAGATGTTTGTAAAATTATTTCGCCTATTTCTTTTGCATCGTCTGTTTGTAAACGTTTATAAGCAAGCTGCATCCATTTTTCAGCACGAGTACTACCCGTATCAAATTGTTCTTTGAGTGATAATATCCATTCTAATACATCCGCGTCTTTCGCAAGCGTACCCTCAAGTGTTTTCCTCTCTTTAAATTCCCTGGTAGCATTTACGATATCCTCACCAAAGGGTAAATTTGCAGTTAACTCATCAATAGCTTTTTCATCATTTGCTTGTGTGTATTTTTGATGTACATAATTCAAATCAGTTGTCCGTCCCTCCGCAAGATCATGAAAGAGACATAATTTCATAACTGTTGCCATATCCGCTTTTTTATTGAGAGAAGCAAGCACATAGCCTATGTATACTGTTCTATTGATATGTTCGGCAACTGATTGAGCTCCACTTCCTAAAAAATGAAAACCTGTTCGGGGGGTTTTGGATAAAATACCTACTTCAAAGAGGAAATCAACAATTTGCTGTCTATCAGATACCATGTGAACATTTTGCCGTAACGAAGAAGTCTTGTCAAGAATAAATTATCGCGCAGATGAAGAAGTCTGAGGAGCAAGAGGAGCTGTCTGAACATTGATATTGCCTGTTGTATTTGTACCTGACGCAGTAATACTCACCACGGTACCACTGCTTGTCTTCATGACTGAATCAGCAATACCGCGAGCAGTTACCAGTGTCGTGGGAAGAAGACCAAGCTGTGTTTGTTTCCCAGCTGAACCTGCCTTGGGCGTAAACGTAACCGTCGCGATAACACCTTTACCTGTAATAGGCTGACCGCTCGGCGTGATACCAAATGCATAAGTATATCTTCCTTTTACGGGGTCATTTTTATCGATGAGTACCGCTGGATTCTTAAATAATGGCCCCGGCACAATTTTGACATTACTGAGAAGATTCGGATCATATCCCATTTCCAACTGAATAGCAGTGACATTATTATCGGAAGTATCTACAGAAATTTGCGCAGTACCTAATTGTCCTTGTCCGACTTCTAAAGGATTCGGACCTACAGTAAGGACAGTATGAGCGGGGATTGTCGGCTCTGCCTTAACAGCTGTGTTAGTTTCATTTTGAGGCTTAACCGGCTGTTGCTGCTGTTGTCCCGCACGAAGCGCCACAACAAAAAGGATAACCGTAACTAATACTAAACCAGAAATAAGGGCAAGTGTCTTTCTTGGCATACTCTTCATCTATAATAAACTAAATATTTCTACGTTTGCAAGAAGCAAAATAGGTATATGTTTCTGTATAATAAACATATGCTGTGGACTGTATTTTTTTTTGTTGAACTACTCCTTCTCTTTTTTATTTCCAGGAAACTCACAAAAACTATCTCCTATCTCATCTATAGAATAACCAACAGCAAAAAGGCTGCAATACATGTCTTGGCTTTTCTTTTTCTGCCGGGCACTACGATACATGAAGTAGCGCATGCTATAACTGCCGCATGTTTGGGAGTGCCAGTAGGAAAAATGACGCTCTTCCCTGAAATTGAAGCAGATTATGTAAAACTCGGCAGTGTAGAAATCGCAAAAACAGATACGCTTAGACGTTTTTTTATAGGTACGGCACCATTTATAATCGGCACCACACTTCTTATAGGAGGATTATATTTTACACAAAAATATCAGCTACTGCATACACCATGGATACTCCTCATAGGATACGGCGTTTTCCAAATCGGCAATACCATGTTCTCAAGTAGAAAAGATATGGAAGGAGCGCTTAAATTGCTTTTCTTCATGATATTGGCACTCTGCATCATGTATCTGTTGGATATTCAGATACGTTCATCAGATATTTTTTCTTTCTTTGAACAACCTACGATAAAATCCATGTTCTTTCAAAGTTCTCTGTATCTTATACTACCGATTGTATTAGATATACTTATCATTACTCTGCTTTGGATACTGACACCCCGCAGATAAGAACATATTGATTAGCATATTTTTTTGTGTATAATCAGACAATGACAAGAAATTTTCTCTTTGCTATTCTTCTCGGTATTGCTTCTCTTATCCTCTTCGGATATTTTATCTTCAGCGTCGATACAGGAAAGAAACCATCAGAACAAACAAAAAATATAAATCAGGATGCAGGACAAACGCTTAA
Organism: uncultured Gammaproteobacteria bacterium; assembly: GCA_964562445.1. Lineage (GTDB taxonomy): Bacteria > Patescibacteriota > Microgenomatia > Levybacterales > UBA12049 > JACDET01. The sequence continues at coordinate 51,932 of CAZLSZ010000001.1, read as the reverse complement.
AATAGAAGATACCAAAGTGGGAACAGGCGCGGCTGTCAAAAGCGGAGATACTGTCGTCATGCACTATACCGGAAAACTCAGTGACGGCACCAAATTTGACTCATCTCTGGATAGAAATGAACCGTTTGAAACACAAATAGGCGTGGGACAAGTAATAAAAGGCTGGGATGAAGGTATAGTAGGAATGAAAACCGGAGGGAAAAGAAAATTAATTATCCCTCCATCAATGGGATATGGAGAACAGCAAATGGGAAACATCCCGCCAAACTCGACGCTTATCTTTGATGTCGAATTATTAGAAATAAAATAAATTACTTATCAAATTTTCGCTACCAGACAAATTATTTATTTACTTCACATACACTACATGTTCTTGCATGTGTAATAAGAAGATAAATAGCTGAAGCACCAATCATAAGGCCGATTAATTCTACCAATGTCGCGTTAAAACCAAACAATCGATCTATAAGATCAAATCCGATACCATTACGGTCAGCCGGAATTATGGCAAATAAACCTCGATTTATCCCTTCTATGACAACCAATACAAAAGCAACCATATGTATCCATTTCTTTACATCATTATTCATATACTATCACCACCTTTTTTATGCAAAATTTTTTGCGATCCGTATAATTTATTCTACAAAGTCTCTTCTTCTATCGTCAATGGCTATATTAAATTCTTGCAGAGCATAAACAAATCACGTACAATCATAAGGCATCACACTATGACATTCGGAGAATTCCTTATTACAATAATGCTAGCCATTATCGCTTCATTTCTCTATCAGATAGCAAAGCAGCTAAGCTACATAACCGGAAAACGGATAAAAATTTCTTTCTATAATCCATACGGAAATTGGAAACGGAGAGTAAAATACAGAAAATCTGAAGAGAAAATGATCAATTAATTTATGTGTTATGCTTCCACATAAAAGCATCTGTTCCCGCACCACGCAAGATATTTCTTAAAGTCCTCCATAGCTATGATGAGGGTTGCGGTATTTATATTTGGATGAAATCCGACTTTGTCATACTGCATGAGATCTTTATCCACAAGAACGATGACATCTTTGCCCACATCATTGATAAGACCGAACGGAGAAACTGATCCTGGAGTTAATTCCAGATACTTAAACAGCATCTCAGGAGAGGCAAAGGTAAGCTTTTTTTGATGCACAAATGCGGCTACTTTTTTCAGATCAACCCGTTTCGCACTTTCTACGACCAATAAATAATACGCATCCTTTTCTTTGGTCGTCAGAAAAAGATTTTTGGTGTGGGCGCCTTCGAGATGTATATCATATTTATCCGAATCTTCAACAGTAAACACAGCAGGATGATCATGCTTTTCATAAGATATCTGCAAATCAGATAATATTTCGTACAATGTCTTCATATTATTACTTCAAAAGCTTCTCAATGATGGTACGAAATGCATTATACTCTATCAACCCGTTTACTTTAACGGCATCTTTTATCCCATCACCATCACTTCTCCCAATCAACCATGTAGGTGTACCGAGAGAACCGATAAGGTTTCCTTCGAGTACCTCCGCGTCGATGACACTTTTGAATTTTCGTTCTGTCAGACATTCGCGAAAGCGCTTTTCATCAAGCTGCTGCGCTTTCGCGAGCTTTATCAATGTATCATCGATACTGAGTGAAAAACCGAAATTCGTAAAAAGCGCATCATAATATCGATAAAATCCTTCATCACCCTTCTGATCACGAGCGCAAAACGCTGCCTCCGTTTTGCGGAATGAATTACTGTGCAGAGAGACAAGCGGCAGACTTTTGAAAATAAACTTCACTTTCCCTGTCGAGATATATTCTCTCTTCAGATTCGGCAATACCTCTTTTGTCGCTGTCTCGCAAATCGGACAGTCAAAATCCGTATATTCGATAATCGTCACCGGCGCGTCCTTATTTCCCAAGGTAGGACTATTCGCGACGGTGACGTAATTAATATTCTCAAACGCCTGCTGCTCATGCGGCTGTTTGGGATTCTGCACGGATATGAATTGCACCAATGCATTGAGAATAATCGCCAGAGCAATGACAAGCGATCCCAACAAAATCGCGATAGGAAGCGCGCGTGTTATCTTTTCTGTTTTTTTTGTTTTTATTTCCATACTAGTAACTGGTAATAATATCTTCTACATCCTTAATACACCGTTTCATGGAATTTTTTATTTCAAAATTCCAAAACCGGATTATTTTCCATCCATTCTCGATAAGCCACATATTTCTCATAATATCATGGGGCCACAATAATTCCTCATGATACCTAATGCACCACTCGGGATGTGCACTGCACCACTTATATACTTTTTGACGATCAATATCCTGATACTTTACATACGAACTCTCATTATCCATCCAATCTATCACAACTTCACAATGCTCACCTTTCTCTTCAATTTGATTCTGGATGCTGTACAATGCATCCGCCCGGATGTGTTCATATCCGTCAATCTCAATATCAAGATAATGATTATCATGCGAAACCGCGATATCAAGATGATATATCTTTCTTTTTCTCCTATTCTCTATTTTTGTATCGAGAGATGACTCTACTTTTTCAAAAAAAGGACGGCGTGAAAGTTCTGCATAAAACATAATTTCAAGTCCTTTTGCCGCTTCAAACGAATCTCCCTTCAATCTCCATATCGGCATCCCATCTTCATTTTTATCTCGGATAACAAGTGGACGCAATTCTCCATACAATAAACTATTTATTTTTTCCCGTTCCTCAGGATCACGATAATTCAATGACAAGGAATCCATTATCTCCCGTACCGAAACAGCACCCGCATCTTCAATAGTTTTAACAACATCTTCACGCAAAAAATGACCGGACATACTATTATGATACCATGTGTTATGCTGATAGTATGTGGAAAAAACCGAGCCCAATTGCTGAAAAACTCATCAAAGATATTGCGGAACTGCGCAAGCAAATTGAGAAGATTCAAGAGAAGCTTGATAATCCGAACCTATTTGAACAATTAGAAGAAGACCGCAAAAATCGCCCGTAATAAATATATTCAAACTAACGCTTGCATTTATCAAGAGCTTATAGTATAATCCACTTTCTTCAGTATGAATTACGAAGATTTAAACGATCAAGAAAAATTTGTGGATTATCCTGAACAATTTGTTGAGGAACTCAGGAATGCCTATCTCTCAGGCCATGAAGAAGATGCGCTTACCCGCGCAGAAGAACAGGGAATTGATATCCGCGAGATTATCGACTAATCGGATTGCATGCCGATATGGTCGATTTTGGGGAAATGCTGCTTGATTTCTCCCCGGAATTTATCCGCCAAGCTACTTGAAAACTTCCCGAACTTACCTGACTCAGATTTGGAGCAAAGACTATTTTCCCACCGCTGCAAAATAGGAAGGATTTCGCGGCCTTTTTCGTTAAAAGCTGCCTGCCACTTTTTGGGGTCTTGAGCATATTTATCATGAATCTCTTTAAAACTAAGAAACAACTCTTTATTCACTTCAAGCATATCCGTGACGTGTTGTTTGTACTTCACCATATTATTTTATTTCGAGGAGTTCTACTTCAAAAATAAGCGTCGCGAATCCTGGGATGGCGTCGCCCGCGCCGTATTTTCCATAACCCAATTCATGCGGGATAGTAAGTTTTCTTTTACCACCAGGCTGCATGCCGATTACACCGATATCCCAGCCTTTAATGACATAGCCCACACCGATGGGTGTTTCAAAGGGTTGTTTTCTATCCACGGAGGAATCAAATTTTGTGCCGTCCTCTAGCCACCCTGTATAATGGATGACGACATGATCCCCGTCTTTTACCGCGGGATCTGATCCCTTCTTGATATCCTCAATTTTTACCTTCGGCTCATCACTCATAAAAATGAGTATACCACATCACACAGAAGAAATGAAATTATGTATAATACCATATAACGTAAAACTGAAAACTAAGAACAGGAAACAAAGTATGTCATTCTGGAGACGAACGACGTGAGGACTCCAGAATCGATTCTGGACAAGCCAGAATGACGGATTAATGTTAGTGTTACATTTTTTGGGAGAGATGCTGAAATGAATTCAGCATGACAAAAAAAGTAATAATTATTAGATATAATAAACCATATGACCAAAGACATTTACAAAGCTGTTTGGGTATCCAACTCATCCATCAATGATTTCCTCAGCTGTCCACGCCTTTATTTTCTAAGGAATATGTATAAAGACCCCATTACCCGACATAAGGTAAATATTGTTTCGCCTGCTTTAGCATTGGGACAGACAGTCCATGAGGTGCTTGAAGCATTATCTGTCGTTCCGGCAGACCAGCGCTTCACAAAATCTCTCATCGGACAGTATGAAGAAGCCTGGCAAAAAGTGACTGGGAAACTCGGAGGTTTTCAAAATAAAGAACAGGAAGAACACGTCAAAGAGCGAGGAAGAAAAATGTTGGAACGCGTCATGAAACACCCCGGTCCGCTCCTCAATAAAGCAATAAAGATCAAAAAAGAGCTGCCATATTTTTTTCTGTCAGAAGAGGAAAATATTATTCTTTGCGGCAAGATCGACTGGCTCGAATATCTTCCTGAAAGTGATACCGTCCATATCATCGACTTTAAAACAGGAAAAAATGATGAATCGATCACGTCCCTGCAGCTTCCCGCGTATACCCTTATTGTTGACCGCTGCCAATCTAAAAAAGCAAGCAAAGGAAGTTATTGGTATCTCGATCGGGATAATGAACCATTTGAGATTACACTTCCTTCACTTGAAAAGTCCTACGAGCTTATTTTTGATGCCGCTAAGAAAGTAAAAACAGCAAGAGAAAATAATGATTTCATCTGTCCGAAAAATGGTTGTTTTTCCTGCAGACCTTTTGAGGCAATTATCCGGAAAGAAGCCGAATATGTCGGAACGAGCGGATACAATCAGGATCTCTACATTTTGCCGTAAACATATCTTTTGACCCACTTCGATAGGTTTCTAAAACATTCCCTTTGGGTTATAATACCTCAATGTCCATGACACTCACAGAAAACACACCGCAGTTGGAAGATCAGGCTGTTTTGATCGCGAGTGAGATATTTAATCTTATCAATCAATACACTGATGATAGTACTGTCGCAAAGTTTTTCCTCCCTGACGAGATCGCGACTGCCTGCTATGGACTAACCGCAGGCTTTACTGCATGCGTCTATACGCCAGCACTTACTCCCGAAAAGACACTAGATTCGGCCCTTCTATCATTTTATTATGCGCTCGTAACATACGGATTTAATCTCTATCTCAAAGAACGCTCCCTCAAAACCAATGCCGCACCATATATCCTTCCCACCGAAAAAAAGAGGATTGTACATGCACAGAATACGACACTTAGAATGACAACAGACGGAGAACTCATATCCACCCCTCTTGCGGATAAAATTATCCAGATTATTACTGAGAATGTCGAGCATCAGATGGATATGAAGGACTTCCACATCAAAAAATATCGCATCAATAAAAAAAAGTTCTGGGATTATACAAAATTATCTATGTATTGGGGATACAACTTCGGGAAAGAACTGCTGGAACACCCCATACGTAAAAGAACCACGAAATAAACTTCTGTCATTGCGATCCGCCAGCTGGCGGAGTGGCAATCTCAAATAACTAAAAACATAAAATTAAAAACAAAAAATATGCCATTATCGAGCGCGTGAACAAAGCGCGTGAAGAAATTATGGAATGAGACGTCAAGGGGATTCGTCGCCTTGTGCGACAGGGGGAAGGACTTCCCCCGACAAGCGAATGGAATAATTTTAGCGCGACTTCACTAGCTCGAGACCTGCCTGCCGGCAGGCAGGGTTTTGGTACTTTGCCGATGCAAAGTACAAGAATTCAATAAGAGATCCTGAAACAAGTTCAGGATGACTGCATAATTATACTGAGGCTATTTTTTCCCACGGCAATTGTTCTTTGCCGAAATGACCGTACGCGGCTGTCTGAAGATATATCGGACGAAGCAGATCAAGCGATTCAATAATCCCCTTCACTGACGTATCAATAAGCTTTTCCTGAAAATCCTCAAGCGCTTTTTCACTGACAGTAGCGGTCCCGAATGTCTCGATAGTCTTCATCAGCGGCTTGGGCTGCCCGATTACATATGCAAGACCTACTTCGCACTGTTTAGCAAGGCCAGCCGCGACAATATTTTTTGCAATATATCGCGCAGCATACGCTCCGCTTCGATCAACCTTACTCGGATCCTTCCCGCTAAAACACCCACCCCCCACGCGTGCATAGCCACCATAGGTATCCACCACAATTTTTCTCCCCGTCAATCCTGCGTCAGACTGTGGCCCCGGAATGTGCCATAATCCTGTACCGTTAACCGTAATATCTTTATCTGCAGGAAGCGCTATGCCATACTTTGTTAAAACAGGAATAAATATTTTGGCAATTACTTCCGCACGGACTTCCTCAGCAGATATTTTCTCATCATGCGCTACTGCCGCAACCAGCTTCTCTATCCCAACCACTTTTCCTTTATCATACCGGACAGTGACCTGTGCTTTCCCGTCAGGACGCAGCCACGTAAGCTTCTTTGCGGCTCGTGCATTATCAATAGCGCGTGACAAACTGTGGGCAAGCATAATCGGCATCGGCATTAATTCAGGTGACTCATCACAGGCATACCCGAACATCATCCCCTGATCCCCAGCACCATCCTGATCTACACCCATTGCGATTTCAGGAGACTGCTGATGAATGAAATTGGTAAAAGAAGACTTATCACTGAAACCCCACGCGTCAACCGTGTAGCCGAGTTTGGTAATAGTACTGCGCACAATTGCTTCGTAGTCTACTGACGCGCTCGACTTTATTTCCCCGAAAAGACTTACTTGGTTTGCACCTGCCACTGTTTCAATACCTGTATGTGCATGCGGATCCTGTGCGATTACTGCATCCACCAACGCATCACTGATTTGATCACAAATTTTGTCGGGATGCCCAGCGCAGACTGATTCTGATGTAAATAATTTTTTTATCATAAAAAAATCCCTTACCAAAGGGATTATGCTGTTTGCCCGATGGCCGTATTTCTCCATTTTTCCGGAGAGAGGCACCCGACACGGCAGAAGTCCTTAAGGATTAACCTTGAATATATTGAATGGTCTACCCTGAGCTTGCCGAAGGGTTGCCGGTCCCGCAAAGCGGGACACTCGTAATACAGCATTATTTAAACATAATTACTATTTTTTTGCAACAACTCCTTCTCTGGTGTTTTTTACTTTCTTTTGTTCTCGTATCATCGCGTAGTTAATAACCAAAAGAACAAAAACATTTGCTCCCAAAGTAAAAATTTCATACCATACCGGATTCATGAGAGAAAAAAATTCTGTCAGTAGAATAGTTGTGAGCATCGCGAAGCGGAAATATCGATACGCTTCAAATCTCGAAAATTTAAGAGCAAAAAGACCGATTACGACAAATGATCCTGCCAGCATGGAGGAATATAATTGTCCGATATCGCTATAATGCATGTACGCGCGCTGAGAGAAATATAAAACGGAATTAAAAAAAGTCCACGCGGTTGACGCGGCAAGATAGGCGGTAATTGCCGTAAGGATTCTATCTGATTCCGCGACACGATAATATAATCTCCGTAGCTTACGCCGCAGACGCGTAAAATGCCCGGGGCGAGTACTCGGCGCAATAGCGCTATTTTTCAGCATTTTCTGAAGAGCCTTTACCATCTCATTACGCTGATCGCACTGACGTAAATACTCTTCAGCGCGGCGGCGCTCATCAGCATCAAAGTCATCAATCGCAGATTCTTTGATCATTTCAATCGCATTGACCAGATATTCCCGCTGCGAGAATTCATGATACCGTGGAATAAACCGTGTAATAAGAAAAATAAAAACAAATATGATATATATCAGCGCTATAGTGGGTTGGAAAAAATAATTATTATCTGCCGTAATGAATTTACCTAATTCATCAATAAATGCCCCGAACCCGATCCCACCCAGCACAGATGCTACGGCAGCAGCGCGCTGACTGAGAAACGAGAAAAGCGTGATAAGTGCAGCCATCATAAAAAATCCCCCCCACAACATATGCGCGATATGCAAATTACCTGCCCCCAAAATAGGATAGTCCGTAATTGCTAGGAAGATACGGATTAAAAATACGCTGACAACAGCTGAAATAAGAAAATTCTCCAGATAACTATCCGATTGTATATTTCTGATAAATAAACTTTTTTTCCACATACGAGTATTGTTGAGCAGTATGATGATTATACCATTTCACTACCGGAACATTTGTGCTACAGTAATTTTAGGATATGAATCATAAAACAACGATAGTTTGGCTCGTTATTGCAGCTGTCGCGACAATCGTTTTGCTGTTGGCGGCACTCTCGATACAGCAGCCTGACATTGTCAAAAATACCCCCTTCTATCGTCCTACGCCGACAATAGCTCCCGCCGCATCCCAAAATATTATCGTAGTATCTCCCAAAATGAATGAGCACATTACCCAAAAACTTATCATAGAAGGAAAAGCACGGGTCTTTGAGAATATGGTTTCTCTCCGGTTGAAAAATAAACTGACAGGCAAAGTATACGGACAAACATATACCCAGACCAATGCCCAAGAAGCCGGAGAGTTCGGAGATTTCCGTGCGGGTGTGCTTCTGGACAATGATGATCTCAAACCGGGTACAGAGCTTATTCTTGAAGTTTTCCAAGCTTCACCCAAAGATGGCCGCGACACGGATAAGGTAAGTGTTCCTCTCATTTTCAGCCCCGTGGCAGAATAACAACTATCATGACACTAAGGCAGTCATGCTGAACTCGTTTAAGCATCTCTCTCTTGTCATTCTGGGGACGAACGAAGTGAGAACCTGCCTGCCGGCAGGCAGGCTCCAGAATCGATTCTGGACAGAGCCAGAATGACGAGACAATACCCTCTAGAAACTTGCTCTATTTTATGCTACACTGCGCATATGAAGCTGATTCAACGAATCATATTCGGATTTTCCCTCCTTCTCCTTCCTTTTATTGTCTCTGTTCCCCACGCCTCCGCCGCAGACATACGCACCGGTGAACAAATTGTCGTCAGTTCTGATGCTGCTGACATAAAAAACATCTATCTTTTCGGTGATACCGTATCACTCAGCGCTCCCGTTCAAAGCGATGCTATCGTCGGTGCGGGACAAGTCGATATCGACAGTCCTGTGGGACAGAGCGTCATGGTAGGAGGCGGCAATGTCACTATCAAAAACAAAATTGGCAACTCACTCAGAGTAGCAGGGGGAAACATCACCGTAGATAGTGATATCGTAAATGATCTGGTCGTTACCGGCGGAACTGTCGTCGTGACACCAAACGCAAAGATAGGCGGAGATGTACTTTTCGCAGGCGGGACCCTCAAACTTGACGCGCCTGTCGGTGGCAAAGTACTTATCTCAGGAGGGCAAGTAACTGTTAATAATACTGTCGGTAAAGGAGTAGAAGGATATGTAGGACAACTCTCATTGGGCTCACGCGCCGTCATTAATGGCGATTTGAAATATACCTCTGACAATAAAGCATCACTTGACCCCAGCGCCAAAGTAAACGGTCAAACAATTTATACACCGCAAAAAGAAGACGGGGATGACAATAAAACTGCGGCTGGTTTTCTTACATCTGGTGCTCTCTACATGCTCATAGTTGATATTCTGCTCGGGTTACTCGTCCTGTATTTCTTCAGACGATTCGCGGTAGATATATTCAGACAGATGAAAGAGCATCCGGTAAAAAATGGCGTTATCGGGTTTGCATTCCTCATCCTCTTTCCTATCGCAGCAATACTCATGCTGATACTTCTTATGCTGGGTATCGCAGCATTCCTCTTCTACGGATTGGTGCTTATTTTGGCGGGGATATTGGCCAAACTATTTGTCGGATGGTGGATAATGGAATGGTATACCAAACGGAATGATAAGAAAAAGCAATATACATTTGATTGGAAAGCAGTGATAATCGGACCGGTTGTTATCTATCTCATCTCGCTCATTCCTGTATTCGGCTGGCTTATTTCAGGCATTATCTTCCTTATCGCGCTTGGAACTGTGGTAATGCAAGCTGTTACTATCGCGCAAAACAAGAAAAATTAATTTCCTCTATAAAATCTCTTCCCTATTTTGGTTTCGTAGCGTGTCTGATCTTTTTTATTGAATGCTTGGATAATAAGCGCTTTCACTGTACCGGATTCGGGATTGGGTTTCTCTTCCAAAAGCGTATCATAATTCAACACAGTTGCATATATTTTTCGATTCGGAATGCCCGCAGACTTGGCGACGTTGATAAATCCTTCTTTATTGGTTGTTGAAAATTCATGTTTGGGATTGCCACCTCGTTCCATAAGATCTTTCCCATATCTTTTTACATCTTTCTTGGGAATGGCATTTCGATAGAGACTTTGCGAAAAAATTGCAGCATCTTTCTCATAGACAGGTTCTGCTGTGGTAAGATACAATGATTTTTCTCTTTCATATCTATTATACTTTCGTCTGGCGTAGATTACTGAACCGACTACGCATGCACTCAGCAAACTTACAACTCCTAGTCCCGATAATTCATTCTTATTTCTCTCGGCGATTTGGGCTTCTACCTCTTCTTTTGTAGGATATTTTTTGTCCGTACTTTGCATGACATGAGGAGTAGGAGGATCTGCCTCTAGAGACAGCCCCGGTAATGTCGGACCTCCCAATGTAAGCCCTACTGCAAGAGCACTCTGTACTATTTTTCGTTCTTTCATATAACTACAACATCACTACGCGTTCTTCGAGAGATACGGTATATTCTTCGTGACCACCTTTTCTATGGTTGATTACATACGCTTTTTGCCGACAGACATCAGGTTGTACTTTTGTAGGTATTGTATCCAGTCGTCGATTCTGCCGCAGTAGCTCTGATCCAAATGGTCGTTCCTCTCCCAACTCATACAGCACTTGTTTCATAATGCCGGAATCAGTCGTTGAGAACTGATGAGGAAGAGGCGTATATCTATTTTTTTCTTTCTCATAAATCCTTTTTCTTCTTTTTCCGTGAGCGATTGTTTTTTCAAATTCTCCACTACTGCATGTATATCGTCTGATGACTCGGGTTGAGGGGATAGTTTCTGTGTTTTTTTATAGAGATATTCATTCTCAAACTGTTTTTTGGAACGTACAATCTTCCCAGTTGCCAGCCCTCCTACTCCCAAAGAGAAACCAAGAAAAAGAAACGGGAGCAAATCATCAGTATCTTTATCTTCTTTTGCGCTAGCAGTATTTATATAACAGGTTTTATATGGCTGATTATATTTTTCATGCGTAATTATTTCGTTCATTGTGCAAGCGGTTTTGCTCGGAGTTGGCTGGGGCGTTTCAGCACTCGCGGCTGCCGGAATACCCAGAAGAAATCCTCCTGCCACAGCACCCGCCGCTACTGTGCGTTTTGTTTTTATAAATCGTGGCTGCCCTTCCTTCATAAGAGAGCATTATACACCCGTTCACAGGAGAAATCAAATACTATGAGCCAAATACACATTCATTATAATATATTTATGGAGAATTATATAAAATTATTTAAAATCTACCACGATTACAGAGATATCTCCTTTACTCCCCAATTCTTTTGCTTTTTGAGCCAATACTTCTGATGCTTTTTTACTATCAGAGGTGTCTTTAATTAAATCCAAAGCATCTTGATCACTCATCACATTCCATAATGTTTTTGATGCAAGAATTAGTCTTTCCTTTTTCCCTTCCAATTCGTATGTCTTTATGGTCGGTTCTGGGCTAACTTCTGCTTCATAATAGCCTAATGCTCTCGATACAGGCAATACATCATTAACACGATATATATCTCCTGCTGTTTTAGTAACTTTCTTGCCTGTTGATTCAATTCTTTGTCTTTCTTCAGGATCATCTGGTGTATGATCTTTAGATAATCGTATCGCCTTTCCTTCTGAACCTATAACTGCACGAGAATCTCCTGCATTTGCGATATATAATTTTTTATTAGTAACAAATGCTACAAGAGCTGAACTGCCTGATTCCTTATTTATTTTCCTAAGACTTCGCATATATTCATGCATTCCAGTAAAAGAATCACTAAGCGCTTCCTGAACAGATGAACTCCCACCTCTCAAACTCATCCTTACAAATGACTCAAAATCTTGTTTAGCGTAGTCAGAGACAGAAGATTGCCATCCGAATCCACTAAATATTGAGTAGAGAGAAGCTGTAGGTCTATAAGAAAATCTATCCATTTCTAGTATACGATCTTGAGACCCAAAACCTAATAATATTTGGGTAGAACCTTCATTAACAATTTGAGACTTTTCTAGTTCCCTATAAATTCTTTCAGCTCTTACATAAGGAACAGACTCACCATCCATATCTTTCATATGATATGGCATTAATGCAGTATCTTCAGGTCTATCCCATGTAAGTCTGCAGCCCTTATACTCATTTGTTTTTGTTAAATTTTCTATTCCATTTATTTTACTGCCATTATTATCTTTCTCTACATCATCATCAATTGATACTGAAGAGTGCATTTCGTCAAAGACTACTTCTTTATCTTTATCATCCGCGTTTTCTTGAATTACTTTATTACTTTTCTCTACCACCACAGCTGTTACATTATCCCTACTCCAATCCCCAACTTCTCGCCGTGTTAAATGTTTGGATAACTCTTCAGCCGACATACCCTCTGTCCCTTTTAAATTTACCTCTTTAAACACAAACCCATCCGCAAAATTTTTTGCTAATAATGGAGATACCTTAAGTTCTAAGCTTGTTTTGTATTTTCTACTGGCTTCTTGTAATACATCATTTACATTTTTATCTGCGAGATTTATACCTTCCCAAACACCATCGCAGACTAAAAACAATTTTTCTTGGTTATCCACAGTCATTCCATATATTTGAATATCTGATTCCCTTAATTCTTCTGTAACACGTCCACCCAGCTGTTTTGAAACCCAAATTTTATCTATATCAGTAAAGGATTCATGATACTGAAATTCTCTATTTTCTTTTCTTTTTTCAACTTTTATTTGCTTCCTCTCGTTTTGAACCCAACCTTCCATAGGACTCTGATCTTCTGTGATTCGAACAACATTTCCTTCACTATCTTGCTTATAGACACGAGAATCACCTACTGAAGCGACATATGTTTGCCCCTTACTATTGGTCACTGAAGCAATAAATGTGGAAGCTCCTTTCTTTTTATCATCTTGGAGGTTATACCCTACGATTAAATTATGTGCGTACATGACAGCTTCACGAACTGTATCTTGTGTAATGTCTTCGCCTTGAGATACTGCCTCAGCAATTGCATAAGAAAAACCTAATCCAGCGATACTACTAGCTTCTTCACCATTACCTTCTCCGCCGGCTCCATCTGCTACAAAATCAATACTACCTAGCTTACCTTCCGCTAAATAACTACCCAGATTTTCTTCTAATTGTTTTATTGATTCCCCTGAAGTTTGAAATGATTCTTCTTCACCCGTTTTTGGATTTACAAATTTTACATTATTCAGCATTTCTGCCATTATTTGATATTTTTCAGAATCTGACGTTCCATTTGCACCAATCTCAGCAAAGCTGATTTTACCCTTTGTTCCATGTGCATCTTCATTTCGTGCTCTGCCCCCTATATTTGATTCTCCATATGATCTGACTTCTATCGCATTCTTCTCTTCATCTACCCTATGCTCTGCATTAAATTCTTCAAATTGAGGAGAGACCTCTTCAACAGCTTTCGGTGTAACGGAAGATTCTTTATTATTTTTTACCCCTCCTACATTTCCACTATCTTCTTCACCTCTACTCAATTTATCTTTAATACTATTAACTATATTCGCACCTTTGTCTATTAAACTACTGATTTTACCTCTCATTTTTCCATAATCATTATCTTCTCCCTCTTTTACATTTTTGAGGGCATTGCCTTTTTGCTCTCCACCTTCCACATCGACGGATACTGCAACTCCGGAAACCTGATGAGGAACTTTTTCTCCTCCCTTACTATCTTCCTTTTGTTGGGGATAGGGTAAAGAAGGATATGTACCGAAAGGAATGTTGATAAAATTAACATTCTGCGATATTATTAGCGTTCGATTATTTCCATCTTCCTGTCCACCTCCTACTGATGGGATAGAGGCAGGATCTGTAGGATCTGTTTTTACTTTTCAGGAGGTTTCGTCCCCCCCTTGGGCTCAGGCTGTGCAGGTGGTGTAGCTCCACCCTGCGGTTCAGGAGTAACGGGCGGAGTTGTACCACCTTGTGGTTCCGGACTAGTAGGTGTTCTGCGTGGCTTTCGTTTAGGAGCAGGTGGTTGAGGTGGTAATGATGCTGGATCAATAACTTCGACAAGTCTCCACTCAAAGCTTACATATCCAAGAGGTCTCTTGGTTACATCTCTATCCTCTATGCTTAACTTCACATCTTCCAGATTCGTAGCAAGACGTGTTCTCGCGCTTGCAACAAACGCATATTTATCTTCAGTACCAGCCTTTTTATGCGATTCATATTCGTCGAGTGCTGCTTTACAATAAACCGAATCAGGATTTTCCTTTACAAATTCCAAAAACTTTCTAAATGAAGCTTCATCCATCCCCACACTTGTTTCATTCGGAAGGACATCCAGTCTTCCTTTATTAGTATTTAATCTTAGTTTACTTTCTTGCTTCCACGTCATTGTTTTTGGATAAATTAATCTTATTTGCTCCCTAATTTCATCATCCGTAAGGTGCTTTTTCTCAGCTTTACGCAAAGCTAAGCTTTCTTGCACTTTCTCATCTTTATATTTTTTATGCATTAATTTTTCTTTTATTTCCTTTCTCTTTTTAACACCTACCGCTCCTAGCGCAAGGAGCCCCAATGCTCCTGCAATCCACCCAGCATGCTCTTTCCCATAAGCTAATAAGGCATTCCCTTCATCTTTAGGGGGATCTTTCGGTGAGATATCAACCGCAGGAGGATTGAGAGGTGGAACTGCTCCTTGCGCATCATCACGGAAGAAGTGTTTGAGCGCATTCGGATGATCAAGCATCAATTGAGCGCGCTCTTCGGGGGTTTTTGCCTTATTGAGCAGAGTAATGAGTTTCTTGGTATCATCAGGTTCTTGACGGCGATCATTACGACTCAAGGCTTCGACGAGATGCCCATATGCTGCATTACGTAATGTATGATGATCATTCTCACTAAGTATCATTCCAATATCTTTACTCGCGGCTACTGCCCATAATGTAGCCACCTCTGTATACACATCATCTGGAAACTTTTTCTGATCCCGCAATGATTTCAGATCCATCATATCCCGCAAACTCATGGAGGAAATTCCTTGCAACACTGATTCTACACCGCCGGACAGTTTATTGAACTTCTCCCCTTTTTGCATCTGTATATCCCTAGAGTTATGATTATACTTAGAGATATCATAGCTAGTTGCTGCCTCTGCCATGCGCGCGCGTAGATAAGTATCTGATTTGGTGTCACCTTTTCTTGTCAATTGTTCACGTATAGTGGTTTGTGATTTTGCTTCTGTCCCTACGATACATTGATTGGCAAGAGCGATTTTCGTTTGAGATTCAACAACATCCGATCGAAAAGGAGTAGAAATATTAATGGGAGCAATATTTAATTCAGTCGCTATTTCCAATAAACTCTTATCGGCAGCTAATCCTGTGGGCTCTTTCGGGGGATTTTGCTGTTGGATTTCCGAAACTGCGGTAAGCACATTCAGAGCTTCATTGTCCGCCTTGTGGTATCCACGATGCGTGATCTCCTGTGTAAGCGCCTTTACAGTATCCACTACTTCTTTCTTCCCATTCCCTTGCTGAGCATCACGCACTGTCTGTCGGAGTTCTTTACCCGGGATGTGTATCTTTTGTCCGGGATAAATAAGATCCGGATTTGCGATACCGGATGCTGCGGCGGTAAGCATAAAATCCTCTTGTGTTTTTTTCCAGTCAAATTGCTGTCCTTCTTTTTGTTTGAGAGAGTCCGCTGCAATTTCAGAAAGGGTATCACCTTTTTTTACGGTATATACATCAAATAATTTTTCATCTATTTTCTCAGGCTTTTCAGGCTCCTGCCGAGGCTCCGGGATGACACAATATGAAGGCTTAACACCGGTAAGGTGTATTCTCTTGGCATCGAAATCTACTCCTCCGGTCCGGACATCCTTGACGACCTGAACATGCGCAGGGGAACCATTTGCAGGGGATTCGGCATGAGCTGCAGAAGGAACTGCAGCCATCGGAATCGCGACAACACCTGCCGCGCCAACTGTGGCTGCACTACGGCGTATTTTCTTGCGAGCTATTTCTGATAATGATATTTTCTCTACCATAAAAACGATTCAGAGTATAGTAAAAAGAAGGCAAAAAGTCAATACTATGGGGTTTATGAGGATTGTGTAAGAATCTTCTGTAATTCTTCCCGTGCTGTGGAAAGATCACTGTTTGCTGAGGACTCACTGACAAACTTTTGGAAGTCCTGATCAGTTTGTTTGCGTACCCGCATATAGAAGTCTTCGTCGAGTTTTTCTTCGTCCTTGAGCGCACGCTGTTCAGCCGCTTTGAGATTTTCATCAAGCGTGACTTCATAAAGGGCATCATACAGATCCCACACCGCCCGCAGTACAGCCACCTGCTGATCCTCATCCATCAGGTCGTACTTAGCGAGCAGTTCGTTCTTGAACGTTTCGCTAAACGGTAATAATTTGATTACATCCTTTGCTGTATTCATACTTTTATTGTAGCGATAATCTTAGCTCATCGCCAAGGCTCGATTTTGACTATTATCCATTAAGCGAATAAACATACCTCTAATATGTTTACTTGTAACTTTTCCTTTATTTGCTTTTATCTGGTCCATAACATCTGCCAACTTATTAGGGTTAGATAATGTACTTAAATCTATATCTGCTAGTTCAGCTAGCTCTTGCAGTGCTTTAAGTACCTCATCTTGAGTAACCACTTTGCTTATTTGAGAAAAATATTCTTCTCTATCCGGTCGTTTTCTATATTCAAAAAGTAAATCTAATATTTCATAATATCCTTTCTCTCCCTTTAGGGCTTTTTCTGTTTTTGATATAGTATCTTTCGGGTCTACAATATCTTTATCAACATATTTATCTATTTGTTTTGAAATTTCTCCTGCCTTCCCAAATACCTTTGCTTGTGTTTCTGGAGAAATAAGTGTTTTTGTTATGGTAAGATCATTAATCTCCTTTTCATAATTTACTGTTCCTAACCTCTGTTCTAAACCAGCTTTCTTCTTCTTTTCTTGCGATAATAGTGTACTCATTTCTATTTCGAGCAAATTATTGTCAATAGTTCCTGACGAACTTGCTCTTGCTACTGCAATTGCTTTCAAAAGCCTCAATCTATTTTCGTCATTTTCATCTTTTGTCCATCCGCCCGTGGAAGCTTTACTATTAATCGTTTTCAAATGCGTAGCTGGATCTATTGTCCTATCTTCTAACACACCAGGACTAAAAAGCGGCTGTATTGACGTAAGATCACTCTGATAACTTGCTATAAGATTAGAATATCCTTTGAGCTGATCTCCGATATCCTTTATTCGTTCTTCAAACTCATTAATTTGTGCTTTCTCTTGAAGTAACTTATTTATTTTTTCTTCCACTTCCTTAATTTGTTCATTATAAATTTCCTCAGTCGCGTCAATTGAAGGACCAACTTTTTTCCAATAATCAGCAGCCGTTTCCCCATCTTTTATAGGATGTCTATTACGAATTGCATCAATTGCTTCGGCTCTTTTATCGGCAGTATCACGCTTTTTCTCCTGAAGTCCTCCTGTACCAAATAGCTCTTTTTGTATTTCATCTTTCCTATCTTGAGGTGTTATATGAGTATATAAATTATTTAAATCGTCTTCGAGTTGTTTTTTTTGAGCAGTTAGATCTTTAACATTTTGAAAAGTTGCCATTTCCTCTGTTACAGAGGATATATTCTTACCCGCTTCTGAAATAGATTCTATTGTTGCAGCACTATTTTTCTTTAACTCATATAATTTTCCGCCTTCCTGTCTGTCTTTTATTTTCTGATCAATAGTTGCTAGCGGGCGTTCCTTTGGTTTACTTTCTATTCCTTCAATCATCTCCTGTGTTATTTTTCCTAGCACTGCCTTTCTCGCCTCCATATATTGTTCCGGAGTGCTTCCACCTTTCTCTTTATAAACTGCCATTATTTTTTGTGTAATCTTCTCCCCACTCCGTGCAACAGAACGTCCTCCAATTAATTTACTCTCCGGAGACATATCCCGCACATCTTTGGGTATTCCAAGATCATCAAAATACGATTCCCGCGTTTTAAGATTCTTTGCCAACGTCCCCATAACATCCCGCACATCAGCCTCGCTACTCTTCAAACCATCAACATCTACTTTCCAAACTTTTTTCAGATAATCTTTCAATTCGCCGGGAAGAACAGCACTTTCATGAGAAGCAAACTCCCCTCTCATCCCTGCATCTTGCTTATTCCTCCGTCCCTCTGCCAAACTACTTCCTAAGACCGCCCCAACCCCTGCACCAATATATGTTGACATCGCAACACTTCCATGAGGGATATTTGCCATAGTATCCCCAATATTGAACCAGAAATCAGCATTCCCACGTGATAATATATTTCCAACACCACCACCGACTACTGCACCTATACTCCCTCCGGTACCTTTGCCTATATTACGATGCATAACTGAGCCAGGGTCATTATTAAAATCAGTTTTTTTATCAACAAGCCCGAGATATTCTCCTACTGCTCTCAACTTACCACTTTTCCCCATATCCTCGCTTGTTACCAACCCCAAAGCCATAAGACCGAGGGCTGTTTCTTGTTCCATAAGTTCTTTGGTAAGCACCCAGCCGGATGGTTTATCAAGCATTTTTTTGATATTCTCCTTGAGTTTGGTATCATCCTGCTTGGTCCCATCAAATGACACTCCTTCTGAAAGAAGCTTATAGATATGTTTACTATGCTCTTGTGACTTGAGAATATCCGCGCCACCAGGCTGCTGCATGATATCATGGAGATTTGTGGCATAATTATCCAAAAACGTCGTAAACCCTTCTCTCGTCTTTTCAGAAAATTGTACCCATTCTGATCGTTCGTTGGTTTCTCTCCTTCTGCCTTTTACCGCAGCTTCCGTTGTCACGCCCCTATCTACAAAAAAATTTTTCTTAAATTCCGGAGTGGCATATGCCGGCTTTTGAGGTTGTTCTTGAGGAGACACATTATTTCCCCGACCGAAAAAGTGTTTTACTTTAGCCGCGCCTTGTTTTCCTGTATCTTTCGCCTTTTCTTTTACTACAGGCAAAATCTGCTCTATATTAGCCATATACATTCATGTTAGTTGATTTATAGGGATTATTCAACTATATTAAGAATATGACAGAAGCAGCAGAGCAGACAGCACCACCCCGAACAGAAAGCGAAGTATCTCCCGAGCAGCAAGCTCGCCGATCAAAAGAAATAGGACTGGTAGCAAGTAGTGTCTTTAACAAAAAATCTCAAGAGAATGACGAATCAGGAACCAAGATACGAGGTTCAAAACAGCTTTATGAACCCAAACAAGAATACTTTGCCAATGGCCCCCTTGCATTCCCTACGACAGAAGGCACTGACAAAGGTAATCCGCTGGCAACAACCTATGAAGACAGTACCACAGGAGAGACGTATGATGTTTACGTCGACCAGATAACAGGGATCGATGATAAAGGGAATTACACATGCAAAGTAATCAAACAAGGAGAAGGAGGCCGCGATGATGCTGCAAGATATGATATGACTATCCCACCAAGTGAACTTATGGGAATGAATCTTGTGTCGGAAAGACAAGCCATAGAAGCAGGATTTACCGGAGAGGAGCGGGAATTTGTAAAGACATATCTGGATACGATTGATCCCAGTATGGAAACACCGGAGATGACCGATGAGATGAGTACGCAGATAGAAAAGATTGCACGCGAGAAAGGTATGCTCACCGCAGGAGATATGCGAGCTATTATCGATAAAACCGTTCCGGAAGGGCACCCTGATCGGGAAGATGCTGACAAAGCATTGCAGGCGATTGACGGCAAGACGATTCTGGACAAAGATGACTTTCACGCGATGATGGATGTGCTGGGAGTAGGTCCGGCAGGAATTGAAAAACAAGCGGCATCACTCAGAGCTGAAATAACCCAACAAAAAGATATACTTACCAAATTCCCCGATGACGAGATCGCAAAACGCCGGCTGGAACAGGCAGAAAAAGAACTCGGCATGGTAAATCAAATGGACAAAATGATGGAAGAAGCACGAGAAAAAGGAGAAGATCCGATGGATGAATACTTCAAAAGAGCGCAGGAGGGGGATTTGGATAGCGGCAAAGCGCGTGACGTAATAGAAGGGGTCGCCAAAGGAGACTTTAATTCCCTCCTGGATATGCTTCCCGAATTTGATGCCTCTACTCCTGAAGGAAAAGAGCGACGGGAAAAAATACTGGCGACATTAAAAGAAGGAGGAAAATTCTCCGCAGGGCTGATCGGTATCCTTCTGGGTATGGCACTGGGAATATCCGTGAGTATCGCCGCCGAATCACTCAAACACTCCTCCCGCTAAAGCCCCCCACATTCCCTGTCATTCCGAACCTGCCTGCAAGCAGGCAGGCGCGAGGGTGACGAAACAAGTTCAGCATGACAATCATATTTACCCCTCAATCCCTTGCAAAATGGGGTAATCTCTACTATAATCCCTTTTTTATGCAAAAGAAAGAATTAATTCCGGGCAGGACATTCAATGAAAAATTTATCCTGGGGAAAAAGATCGGCAGAGGCGGGACAGCCGAAGTCTATAAAGGAACTGATACCACCACGGGAAATACTGTCGCGCTCAAAGTATTTAAAAACGAATACCCTCTACAGGAGGCTGATAATGAAGCCCTCATACATCAAAAACTTATCCATAGCCACATTATTCACTTATTTGAATATGATCGTGAAGCAGAATATCCGTATATCGCCATGCGGTTTGCTGACGGAAAATCTGTAAAAGAAAGATTAAAACGCGAAGGACGCGCAAGTATTCACTGCGGAGTACACATTCTCGCGCAAACTGCCGCAGGTATAGAATACGCTCATCAGCAAGGCGTTCTGCATCGGGATATCAAACCCGATAATATTTTGTTTCATGAAGAAAATGGAGTACCCAATATAAAAGTTATCGACTGGGGAATGGCCGTAAAGCTAAAAAAAGGTGAAAAAACATATTATGAATACGACCCGTACGGTACGCCTGCATATGTCCCTCATGAACGAGTGGGAAGCGAAGAAGAAATAATAAGCGTGCCTGAAGGAGATATTTATTCGCTGGGAGTAGTAGGGTATGAACTTTTTACGGGAAGAAATCCTTATAACAGAATAACACGCGCTGCAAGCGCTATGGCGCATCTAACGGCTAAACCACCGTTATTTGAGGATTCATTAAAAGACAATATGGCAAAAAATCTGGAGCCGATTGAAGAAGTTGTCCATACTGCTCTGGCATTCAAACCTGAAGAAAGATATCAAAGCATGGAGGCATTTCGCGATGCCATAAAAGAAGGGTTTGCAAAAAGTAAAGAAATTGAAAGACAAGAAATCACCATCATCGACCTCAAATAGTAAATGTCATTCTGAGCAAGCTCAGCTGGCGAATAATATCTCGCGTATGCGAGGTAGCATACATTACATAAAATATATTATGATAATATAATGGGCTATTTTTTATATATTTTGACGAGTAAATCTTATATGCTCTACACAGGTGTTACCAATAATATTGAGCGAAGATTATATGAACACAAAAATAAGTTGATCCCTGATTATACGGCAAAATACAATATTCACAAACTTGTCTATCTCGAAACATTCCATAATATAGAGGATGCAATCGCTGCTGAAAAGAAAATCAAAGGGTGGACACGAAAGAAAAAAATTGAACTTATTAAAAATAGTAACCCCAAATTTAAAGATTTATCTGAATAAAATGTGAGAGTAATTATTCCCCACATTCGTGGGATATCCTTCATCTGCAAAGCAGATTCAGGATGACAAAGAGATGTTTTAGCGCTTTGGTGATTGGCGCTTGCGGCGTGCTTTCCCTCCGGTACCCACACTTCGTCGTTCACGGACGCGCGGATCACGGGTAAGGAATCCTTTTTTCTTGAGGGTCGGTCTGTTCTTTTCGCGATCAACTTTGTTGAGCGCGTTGGCAATACCTGCGATAACAGCCTGCAATTGGCCGGCAGGACCTCCACCGACAACTTTGATGGTAAACGTATAATTCAATTGATGCGCGTTGGTTATACGAAGCGGTTCAGTATATTGATGACGCGCGATATCTCCACCGAAATAGTCGGAAATGAGCTTGCCATTCACATACATCTCACCTTTCTTAATCTCAGCTTCTTCCCACTTCAAATCCGCAGGAACGGAAGCATATAACCGTACACGGGCAACCGCTTCCTTGCGGCGTCCCACGGCAAAGGTATAATCCTTCTTTGTTTTTTTATTTTTTTGTGTCTGTGTTACTTCTGCCATAATGTTCTGAGCTATTTCTCTTCTCCCTTGCTCACTCCTTTCAACTTATTTTCGTACTTATTTGTTTCGTCAGCATTGACAAAAAGTCGCGCCATCATTTTTGCCTTGAGTCTATTGTCAGGAAGCATCCCTTTCACGGCATGCGTGATGATTTCTTCCGGCTTTCGAGCACGAAGCTCTTTCAATGTCTCTGACTTAAAACCACCCGGATAGCCCGAATGTCTGTAGTATGTCTTTTGTAATTCTTTTTTTCCCGTTACTTTGACATCTTTCGCGTTTACGACGACGACATAATCTCCGCAATCAAGATTTCGGACAAAATACGGCTTTGCTTTGCCCATCAACAAGGTCGCGATCTGTGTCCCGATTCTTCCGAGCGTTTGGCCTTTAGCATCAATCATATGCCATGACCTTTTAATATCATCTGCTTTTGTTGATTTCGTTATTTGTGCCTGCTGCATAGTTTATCCTTTCTTTTGTCTCGTCACTAATTGCTTCAAAATATTTGTTTTCGCCTTCTTTACCTGCATTTCTGATTTTTTCTCTTTTACGGCCTTCTCTTCCAATTCCACTGCTTTCTTGGATTCTTTAGTAATATCTTCTGTCTCCGACTCCAAGAAACTCTTTTCATCCTTCTGCACCGCAGCTTTTACTTTTTTATCCTTCTTTACCGGTTCGGGCGCTTTTTCGGTCCACTCCAAAATCACTTCGGGTGAATTATCAGCAATTCTGTTTCCTACTTTGATAATTCGTGTGTATCCTCCATCCCGCTTCATAAATCTCGGCGCGATTTGTTTTATTAATTTTTCAACTGCGACATAATTCACATCAGGAGCAAGAGACTTATATGCTTTATCGCCGCCCTTTTTTGCCTTGGTAACGAGCTTGTCAGCCGCGCTTTTGATGGCTTTTGCTTTTGCTTCCGATGTCGTGATACGCTCTTCGAGCACGAGTGAGGTCAAAAGGTTTTTAAATAATGCCTTTCGTTCATTCGCGTCTCTCTTAAACTGTCTTCCGAATACATTTTTTTTCATACGTAATACTAAAAAATCTGTTTACAGTTAATCAGACTGATAAACCATAAACAGATACACTGGACTTCTTAGGGACCTCAACTGATAACTATATAGATGTTAAGCTAATGCCTTTTTCTCCGAGTTTTTCTTCGATAACGGAAATGGATTTACCACCCATATTGCGCATAGATACTAAATCCTTTCTTGGAGTCGCGAGCAATTGTTCAATTGTTTCGATCCCTCCATTTCGAAGACTGTTATATATTCTTGTCGGAAGATCCAGCTCATCGATTGTCATTTTGAGTAAATTCTGCGGAATTGAAGAGGTCGCGGCAGGTGCCTCGGAAGGAGCTTCGACATCCTTCGGTTCATAGACCTGCTTGAAGTATGATGTCAAAAGCTTTGCCGCATCCATAAGGGAGACCTTTGGATCGACTGTTCCGTTTGTCCAGATCTTAAGAGTAAGCTTATCGAGATCAGTTCGTCGTCCGACACGTGTTGCGGCGACAGAATATGTTACTCTTCGGACAGGTGAGTAAACAGCATCCACAGTCATATCTCCCAAAGCTGTAGCTTTTCTTTCTTCCGCAAGAGAGAATCCATAGCCTCTTTCGATGGTCATTTCCATATCAAGTTTTGCTTTCTCTCCTGAAAGTGAACCGATGTATTGATCTTTATCAACCACTTCTACACCGTCTGCAGCTTCGATATCAGCAGCTGTTACTTTTCTTGCTCCTTTAACGGAAAGTTTAACTGTCGCTGTTTCTTTATTTTCAGGAAGTCTGAAATTGAGTTCTTTGACATTGAGGAGTAAGTCGACAATATTTTCTTTTAATCCTTCGAGTGTTGAGAATTTATGCTTGACGCCGGTAATACGGACTGATGTGACAGCTGTTCCGGGAATAGATGTATATAAGACTCTTCTCAGGGAGTTACCCATTGTGTGTCCGTATCCCGGTTCGAGCGGTTCGATAGCGAATTCTCCATAATCAGGAGAAAGAGTAATTTCTTTTACTTTAAATTGTAATTCTTCCATAATTAATTCTTATAAATAGACTCGTGTGGGCAATAGAAATCTACAACATCATAGATGTGTAATAGGTATTATACCACTATCGAGAATAATATTCAATAATCTGTCTTGTACTAAATGGAACCTGAATATCTTCTCCTGTGGGGATTCGGGACAGCTTCCCTGCAGGTCCTTTCTTTTCCAAAAATGCAAGAACTTCATTATTTTCTTCCTGAGCTTTTACGACATCCGGATTCTTTGCTGCCTTATCATCAACAGTAATGACATCGCCGACTTTTACGGTATAGGACGGAATCGTCATCTTTTTGCCATTAACCAGCACATGTCCGTGACCGACAAACTGGCGGGACATATTGCGTGTTTTTGCAAGACCGAGTCGATACACGATATTATCCAGTCTTCTTTCCAACAGAGACAGCAGTAATTCTTCTGTATCTCCTTCTTGTGATTCCGCCATGGCGACCAGTTTACTGAACTGTTTTTCCAAAAGTCCGTACATTACCTTTGCCTTTTGCTTCTCACGAAGCTGCTGGCCGAAATCTGATGGTCTTCTCTTTCCTTTTTTGCCGTGCACCCCCGGAGGAGTAGTCAATCGGCGTGTGAGAGAATTGGATGTCTTCTCCAGCAGGTTGATACCTTCTCTTCTTGCTAATTTATGTTTTGGTCCTGTATATCTTGCCATAGTATGTATTACACTCTTCTTCGATTCTTGGATCTTGGGCCGTTATGCGGCATTGGTGTCACATCTGAGATAGATGTGATGATCGTGCCCGCACTTTTGATGCCTCGCAGTGATGAATCACGGCCGGAACCCGGACCCTTCACAAATACATCAACAGATTTCATCCCTCGCTCGACAACTTTCTTTACCGCATCTTCAGCAGCGATACTCGCCGCATAAGGAGTGGACTTACGTGCGCCTTTAAAACCTTTTGCCCCAGATGAACTCCACATAAGCGCTTCACCTTTATCATTGGTAACGGTAATAAGTGTATTATTAAATGTCGCCGTGACATACACTCTGCCATGTTCTGAAACGACTGCCGCGTTTTTCTTTTTTACTTTTGTTGTTACTTTTTTAATTTGTTTCTTTGCCATATTATTTTATTTTTAGTTATCAGTTTTCAGTTACTTCCCTTTCGCCTTCGCTGCTGCTTCCATCTTCGCGATCACTTCTTTTTTGATCGCACCGATGGTGACTCTCTTTCCTCTCTTGGTACGGGCATTGGACCTCGTCCTTTGTCCTCGTGACGGTAAGCCCCGTGTATGTCGTACCCCGCGATACGCGCCGATATCTCTGAGACGTCTGACATTTGCCGCGATTTCCGCTTTGAGATCTCCTTCGATCTTATATGTTTCAAGCACTTTGGTCAGTCTCTTGATTTCATCTTCAGTCAGCGTATGCGCTCTCTTATCAGCCGCGACTTCTGCTTTCTCGAGAACTTCAATAACATTACTGCGTCCGATCCCATAGATATAGGACAACGCGATATCAACTCTTTTTTCATCCGGTATAGTAACGCCTGCAATTCTCATAAATTATCCTTGTCTTTGTTTGTGGCGCGCGTTCTCACACACGACACGAATTACGCCTCTACGCTTTATTATTTTACACTTAATACATCTCTTTTTAACACTAGCTTGTACTTTCATATCTACTTATATCGAAACATTATTCTTCCGCGAGTCAGATCATACGGTGTCATCTCAATGCGCACGCGGTCACCCGGCAAAATCTTGATGAAATGCATTCTCATTTTACCTGAAAGGTGACAGAGAATAATAGATTTGTCCTCGAGTTCGACACGAAATAATGTATTCGGCAGTGCTTCTCGTACAACACCGTCTTTCTCAAACGAGCCTTGGTGAGCCATTGGAGCATTATAACAAACTAGGCTCGAAAGAGCAATATCTGTCTACAATCTCTCCTGAGAGAACATCTTATACTGTTATCATTAAGGGACCATCAGGTGTAATCGCGATGGTTCGCTCGTACAATCCTGCAAGTTTACCGTCCTGCGTCCGTATTGTCCAGTGGTCATTATCCAGTTTTACTTCCGGTGTACCCATATTATAAATCACTTCCACCGCTATAGTCATCCCCTCTTTTAGAAGTGGTGTCTTTTCGATTTTACCATGTAAATAACCGGGTACTTCCGGCTCTTCATGTAATTCTTTGCCGACTCCATGGCCGATTAAACTTCTCACTACACTATATCCGCCTTTCCTCTCCACAATATCCTGAATGGTTTTGGAGATATGCCCGACTCTGTTTCCGACAACCGCGACTTTAATCGCTTCATCAAGCGCGTATTTCCCAATTTCTAAAAACGTATCAATAGCATCCTCCTTACGATTCGGATTTACAGAAACACGCTTTGAATCACTCATATCCGTATGCAGCCCTTTATAATAGACACCGCAATCTACACCCGCTATGTCACCTTCTTTGAAAACATTATTTTTTCTGGGGATACCATGCACCACGACATCATTGGTAGACATACATGTGGTAAACTTGTACCCTTCAACTTTCATAAATCCGGGCTCGCCTCCCATTTCTCTGATCCGCTTTTCCGCGTATTGATCCATTTCCAACTCTGATACTCCCGGTTTGATACGATCCATCACTTCACCCAGCACTGTCGCGAGGATATGTCCTCCATGCTGCATGATTTTAATCTGTTCGGGTGTTTTTATATCGATCATATTAACTTCCTCTTTTGTAATTCTTCTATTATTATATCAACTGTCTCCGATTCACTCATTCCTGTGTTATCCACGATGAAATACCCATGATTTTCGGGATCTTTCACAAGGGGATCGGCTACACGCTCCGTATCTTCTTTATCCCGCTTCTGCAAATCCGAAAGGACATCTTCAAATGTGACAGTCGAATTCCCCATAATCTGATGCTGCTCAAGCCTTCTCTGCGCGCGTACTTCAGGAGTAGCAGTCAAAAAGACTTTCAATTCCGCATCAGGAAAGACAACGGTAGCAATATCTCGGCCTTCAACCAACACTGTCTGGCCTTCTTCACGACGCATATTTCCGATCTCCTGTTGTCGCCTAACCATTTCCTTTCTAACCCCCGGGATAGCAGCGACAAGAGGCGTATTTCTCGCTACTTCAATCCCTTTTATTTCCTGCGTCACTTCGCGTCCATTAAGCATTACCTTCCTATCAAGTAAATCAATCGTTACATTAGGAAGCTGAGAAATAATTGCCTTTGTATCGGAAAAATCTACTCCATTCTCCAAGCAATACAGAGCAAGACATCTGTATGTCGCTCCTGTATACAGATAAAACCCATGCAGTCTTTCAGACAGCTCCGGCGCAATAGTGCCCTTGCCGGCCGCTACAGGGCCGTCTATGGCTATGATAATTCCTTTATGCATATTCCTCCATAAATACTTCCTTTAATTTTTCTTTAAATATCTCAGGAGAGCCGTTATTATCGACGAAAATGTCCGCTAATGCAATACATAACCCTGCCTGAAGCCCACTATCATTCTCTCCCACGCCTAAATCACGATAATCCAGCTCCCTAAACAAATCCCATGTCAATGTTTCCCTGCGCGGGTTCTTTTTCAATCGTTCGAAGCGGAGTACTCTATTTAATACAATTGCTATCAATGAGAACGATTGCTGTTTGCGCATGATATCAACTTCTCCGAGATTACGAATACCATCAATAACGGCAAATTCTACATTCTTCTCATCAATATACGAAAGCGCTTTTTTCGCAAGAATTCCATTTCCATGTTGCTGACGCCACTCATTACCTAAATCCTGTAGAGCTTTTCTGGTAATGGGAGCATCACTTCTGCGATGTAATTCTTCTTCCAAAAATGAAGAAAGCGTAATCCGCTCAAATCCGTTTTCAACAAAAAATGAAGAGGCAGTCGTCTTACCACTCCCAAATGCGCCGGTTAGTCCCAATAGTGTCGGTTTCTTTCTCACTTGGTAAGTTCATGCATTATCTGCTTATGGATCTTTTCTATTTCCTGTTCGCCATTTATCGTGATGAGCTTACGCTTTTTATGATAAAAATCCAAAACAGGATTGGTAAATTTATGAAAAAGTTCAATACGCTTTCTGATCGCGGCAAGGGTATCATCTTCACGTGCTTCCGCGCCATCTCCTTCACCACGGAATGATAACCGCCAAAGAGCCTCCTTGTCAGATACTTCCAGATACACTACCTTATCAATACCATTTTTGAAATGTTCTGCCTGCTTTGCTGTGCGGGGAAAACCATCCAAAATATATCCGTCTTCATACTCGGGTCTGCTGAGATACTCTTCGACAATCTCCAATGTTTTCGAATCAGGAATAAGAAAACCTGCATTCATAGTTTCTTTAATATATCTTCCCAGCGGTGTTCTTTCTTTGGCAATTTCCCGGAACATATGTCCAGTCGAAAGGTATGGTATCTTCAATTTTTTATTGAGCAGGTTTCCCTGTGTTGATTTTCCTGCTCCTTGTATACCGACAATAATTATCTTCATATTATTTTCTGTCGAGAAACCCCTCATAGTTTCTCATTACCAAATGCGCCTCGATTGCTTTATATGTTTCCAAAACAACACTCACCACAATCAACATACTTACTCCACCTAAAAGTAAATTCTGAACGCCTGTAATTTGACGGGCAATTTGCGGTAATATTGCTACTAAACCCAAAAAAACAGCACCGACGAGTGTAATTCTCGTCAAGATATAATTCAGATATGTTGTGGTAGGCTTGCCTGGTCGCACCCCTGGGATAAAGCCACCATATTTTTGTATATCCTCCGAAATTTTTTTCGGATTGAACACTACAGCAGTATAAAAGAAAGTGAATCCAACTACAAGTAGGAAATATAAGGCGTTATACCAAAAACCATTAGGAGAAAACCAAATATTGATGTTTTCAGCGATGGTTCTGAGTGCAGGATTTTTTGATGTGCCAAAAACACTTGCCAGAAGAGAAGGAAGAAGGACGATAGAAACAGCAAAAATAATCGGAATAACACCTGCCTGATTAAGGCGCAAGGGCAGATGTGTGGATTGTCCGCCATACATTTTGCTGCCACGCATACGTTTCGCGTAATGCACAGGAATCCTTCTTGTCGCTTCATTCACAATAATAATACCTACGATAACACCCAGACTTAAAACAGCAAAACTTATCAAACCCAATGAGGACTGTGTAGTCGCTGTAGAAAATGTCTGCCCCATCATGGTCGGCAGCTGTCCGACAATACCTCCGAAAATAAGAAGCGAGATACCATTTCCTATACCTTTTTCTGTTATGAGTTCTCCAAGCCATACCAAGAGCATTGATCCTGCAACCAGTGTAAAAATAAACGCAAGAAAATCTACGGGTGCGAGACTGGTGACCAGCCCCTGACTGCGAAGGAGAGCGAAAACACCGATTGCCTGCAAGACTGCTAGTGGCACAGTGAGAAACCTTGTATACTGATTAATTTTTCTGCGGCCTGATTCTCCTTCTTTGGATAATGCTTCAAGTTTGGGAAATAACATCGTAAGTAACTGCAATATAATTGAAGCATTAATATACGGATTTAGCCCCAGAGCCATGATAGAAAAATTCGAAAGCGAGCCCCCGGAGAACATATTTAAAAATCCCAAAAATTGATTCTGTTCAAAGAGGAGCTTGAGTTGATCAATTTTTACGCCGGCAACGGGAATGTGCGCAAAGAGTCTGAATACGAGAAAGATCATGAGGATAAAGAGGATTTTCTTCCGGACCTCAGGCGATTTATAGCTATTAATCAGAGTTTGAAAAATTGCGTTCATGAACGTTATTGTATTGCCACACTGAAAAGATTCTTAGTTCCCACTTTTTAGTTCTTAGTTACGTTGCCGCCTGCCTTGGTAATCTTCTCTTCAGCACCTTTGGAAACAGGAAGCTGTACGGTCAATGCGACTGTCATATTGCCCCGTCCCAAAATTTTTACGCCTTTTCTGTCGATTAATTCCTTGGTCGCTAAACCCTGTTTGACGAGACTTTCTTCATTTATTGTGGCACCTTTTGCAAAAACATTCAATGCTTCAACATTGATAACAACCGGTTTCTCCTGCAAAGATTTATTTCTGCCTTTTCCTCTGAGAAACGGCAGTCGTTTGGTAAGAGGCAGTGCTCCACCCTCAAATCGAAGTGGTACGGAATTTCTCGCTTTTTGTCCTTTTTGCCCGCGTCCAGCAGTCTTACCGCGGCCTGATCCATGTCCGAGACCGACTCTTTTTTTGCTTTTTGCTTTAATTTTCTCTAAATTATGTAAATTCATACTTATTTGGTCTTTCCTGCTTTCACATCACTCAATCGTTCTTTTTTGCGGTCAGCTAATTCACTAACTTTGCGAAGCGCCTCAAGTGTCGCGTAAATATTACTGATTTTATTGGTGGTCCCAAGCATTTTGGAAGAGATATTCTTGATACCGGCGACGGAAACGACACTGCGTACAGCACCGCCCGCGATAATACCTGATCCCGGAGGCGCGGGCTTCAACATGATCTTGGCGGCGCCGACTTTGATATCAATTCGGAAAGGAATAGTGCCGTCAACCAGAGGAATTGTAATCAAATTTTTTTTTGCCTGATTGATACCTTTTCGGATCGCGCTAGAAACGTCAGGCGCTTTCCCTAAGGCTACTCCTACACGACCATTGCCGTCTCCCACAACAGTAAGAGCGGAAAAACCCACCTTGTTTCCACCTTTAGTCTTTTTAGAAACACGATTGATCTGTACCACCTGTTCTTCAAATTCACTTTGTGCCTGATTCATATGTGCCGGATTACCGAAATTTCTGCTCATACATTTAATCCTCCTTCACGGGCTCCTTCAGCGACAGCTTTCACGCGTCCGTGATACGCGAAACTGCCTTTATCAAAAACGACATCATTAATTTTTTTCTCTTTCGCGGCTTTCGCGATAGCAACACCTACCTGTTTTGCTCTTTCCACAGGTGTACCTTTACTTCCGATGCTCAATGACTTTTCAGAAACACCGACAAGCGTGTCACCATTATGATCAATGATCTGCGCGTACATATAACTATTTGAGCGGTACACACTCAATCGCATACGATCACTGACGTTTGAAATTTTCTTTCGTCCCCGTATTTGTCTTTGTCTTTTTGCTGTTGTTCTTGTATTATCCATATGTTAATCCTATTGCCAAAGCACTACTTCGCGCCTGCCGCTTTTGCAGCTTTCCCTGCCTTTCTCTTAATCTGTTCTCCTTTATATTTGATGCCTTTGCCTTTGTATGGTTCCGGCGGTTTTGCCGCTCTGATTTTTGCAGCCATTTCCCCGACAGCGACTTTATCACTTCCTGAGATATTGATACCGTTATCAACGACAGCGAGCGTAACACCCGGCAATGGTTTAAATTTCACCGGATGTGAAAAACCGAGAGAAAGAGACAAGTCAGTTCCCTGCATTTGTGCTTTGTACCCGACGCCGACAATCTCGAGTCTTTTTTCAAAACCACTATCAACACCTTTGATAAGATTGGCAAGATTTGCCCGAGTCAAACCATACATCGCACGTACTTGTCGATCCTCTTTGTTTTGTGCTGTGACAGTCACTTTTCCTTCGGATTGCTCGATACCGATTCCTTCAGGAAGATCCAGAGATGCATTCCCTTTCGGTCCCGTCACGGTGACTTTTGTACCATCAACCGCAAGTGTAACTCCGTTTCCGACTGTGATAGGCAATTTCCCGATCTTCGACATATATTCCTCCTCATAATTCTGCCTTGCAGAACTACCAAATCTTAAAAAGAAGTTCTCCTCCTACTCCTTTTTTTATTGCCTCCTTTCCTGTCAGAACGCCAGTATTGGTTGAAAGAATCACTGTTGTTGCCCGTCCCTGCTTGGATGCAATCTCGGAAACATTGACGTAGGTACGAAGCGACGGTTTAGAAACCAAGTCGACATCCGTAATCACCGGCTTGCGTCGTGAATATCTGAGCGCGACTTGGAGCACTTTGTGCCCGTCAACGACATCTTCTTTCACATCTTCCAAAAATCCTTCTTTTTTCAGCACCTTCGCGACTGCTTTACTCAGATTTGCGTACGGCGCAACCACAGTTTTCTTGCGTGCCAATGACGCATTTTTTAATTGAATAACAAAATCTCCTATAACGTAATTCATATGTTTACCAACTGGCCTTTAATACGCCAGGCAAATCTCCTTTCATTGCTCGTTCTCTAAAACAAATTCTGCAAAGCCCGAATCTTCTCATATAGCCTTTTGATCGACCGCAAATCCCACAGATATTAACTACCCGACCGGGATATTTCAATTTTTTATTATATTTTACTATGTCTGATGTTTTAGCCATACTATATTCTTTTTAGCCTTGTGATTATATCACATTACTCGCCTTGCTTCTTTTCCTCCTTCGCAAAAGGCATACCAAGTGTTTCGATCAATGCAATTCCTTCTTTGTTGTCTTTTGCCGTCGTGACAAAAACCATCTCCATTCCCTGTAGTTTGTCGACACTTGCCGGATCAATCTCGGGGAAGGTTGAATACTCATGAAATCCGAGTGTGTAATTTCCCCGTCCGTCAAAACTCTTTCGCGGAACACCTCTGAAATCCTTAATACGCGGAAGCACGATCTTCACCAATCGGTCATAGAATGCATACATTCTCTTACCGCGAAGCGTGACAACCAGTCCGATCACATCTCCCTGACGGATCTTAAATCCCGCGATAGCCTTCTTTGCGCGCGTTGTTTTTGCCTTCTGTCCGGTAATCTGCGCGAGCGCTCCGCCCATTTTCTCGACAAACTTTTTATCATTCACGGCATCTTTGACTCCCATATTAATGACAATTTTTGTCAAACGGGGAAGTGCCATAGGATTTTTAATTCCCAAGCTCTTCGCGAGATTTTCCTTTATATTTTCCTGTATATTATCTTGTACTTTTACATTCATATTATATTTCTGCTTTGCATTTTCTACAAATGCGCACCTTCTCATCTTTAAGCATCTTATATCCGACACGTGTTATTTTTTTGCACTTCGGACAAATCAGCTGCACATTGGCAATCGGCAAAGGTTTTGTGATAGTCACTATTTCAGACTTTTGATTTGCCATACGCGCCTTCAGATGCCTCTTGTATTGGTTCATTCCTTCCACCAATACTTTTGCTTCTTTGGTAAGCACTTTTTCAACGGTGCCTTTTTTACCGTTTTCTTTTCCTGCTACTATTGCGACTTGATCACCTTTTTTAATTTTCATATTTTTATACTACCTCCACTGCCATACTGGCAATTTTCATAAAACCTCGGTCTCGCACCTCACGAGCTATTGGACCGAAAATACGAGTACCTCGCACATTTTTATCTTTCGGATTATCAATCACGACGACTGCATTGTCAGAAAATCTGACGTACGACCCGTCTGCCCGTCTGAATTCCTTTCGAGTGCGGACAATAACTGCTTTTACAATTTCTGAATCTTTTACCTGACCATGCGGTATCGCTGTCTTTACGACGGCATTTACCACGTCTCCGATTCGACCGAACTTTCGTCGGGAGCCTCCAAACACATGAATAATGTAAAGCTCTTTGGCTCCTGAATTATCTGCTGCTTTAACAATACTTCGTAACTGTAACATATTATTTCTTTACAACTTCCTTTATTGCAAAATACTTTGTCTTTGACATCGGTTTTGTCTCAACAATCTTTACGGTATCACCCAGTTGGACTGTCTGTCCGGCGGTATCGACATTAAAATGTTTATTTACCTTCAACAGTTTTTTGTACAAACTGTGCGGCACCCGTCTAGATACTTCCACCACAACGGTATTCTGCATTTTTGTTGATATAACTTTTCCTGTTAATATTTTAGCCATAGTTAGTTATGGGTTGTAGCGTCGTTATGAGCTACTTTTTCCCTTTTTCCTCCTTTTCTTTAGTTTTTTTCACCGGTTTCTCTTCCTTCTTTTTTTCTACCGGCTCTTTCTGTTCTTCCGGTTCATATGATTTCTCCACAATCATTGTCTTAATCACGGCAATATCCTTTCGGGTATTGGTAATACTTCTCGTATTTTTCAATTTACTTTGGATATTGTCCATTCGCAATTGTGCCAATATTTCATATCCATCCTGTAAGTGCTTCTGTAATTCACTTACCGATTTCATTTTTAATTCTTTTTTATCCGCTTTTTTCATATATTATTGTCCTTTTACCAAGATTCTTGTTTTTACCGGCAATTTATGTGATGCTAGACGTAATGCCTCCCGTGCAACTTCCTCAGAAACACCGGTCATCTCAAACATAATGCGTCCCGGCTTGACAGGAGCTACATATTCCTGAATATCTCCTTTTCCGCCACCCATTCTCACCTCAGCCGGTTTCTTGGTAATCGGCTTATCTGGGAAAATACAAATCCATGTTCTTCCGCCTCGCTGTGTATAATTACTGATCGCGCGTCTCGCCGATTCAATCTGTCTCGCGCTGATCCAACCGGTACTCATCGTCTGCAGACCATAGTCCCCAAACGATAATTTCGTCCCGCGACTCGCGACGCCTTTCATATTGAGACGCATCTGCTTTCGATACTTTTGTCGCTTCGGCATTAACATACTAAACTGTGTCTCCTCCCTCAGGTCTATTGATCCATACTTTTACGCCGATATATCCCTTTTTGGTCAATGCAGGGAACTGTGCATAACTGATATCTTCCCGGATTGTTGACAATGGTACTGTCCCAATATGAATCTTCTCACGTCTGCCTATTTCCGCTCCTCCGATACGTCCGGTAAGCAGAATCTTCACACCCAATGCGCCCGAGCCCATAACACGTTCTGCTGTTGAATTGAGAATTCTCTTAAACGGCAGCCTGCGTACCAACTGATCTGCCACATTATTTGCAACAAGATACGCATTGAGATTCGGTTCTTTAATCGGCTCAACTCGGATATCAATCTTTGGCAATTGCTTTCCCCCGCGGATTTTTGCAAAAAATGCCGTAATCGCTTTCTTCAATTCTTCAAGTCCTGATCCTCCCCGTCCGATCACGATACCCGGACGAGAAACATGAATAATAATTTTGAGACTATTAATGGACCTTTCAATCTCCACTTTTGCCACACCTGCCGAGCGCAGCCTAGTCATCAACATCTTTCGAAGACCATAATCTTCAAGCAACACTGTTTTGTATGACTTCTCATCAAACCAGCGACTATTCCATGTATGTACTGCCCCAAGTCTGATAACATGTGGATTTACTTTCTGTCCCATTTATTTTTTTACCTCCTTTTTCATATCTTTTTTCTTTGTTTCCGCTTTTGGCGCTTCCGCATCAACCTGTACTTGTTCTTTTGCGTCTGCTTTTACCGACGATGCAGGCTTTGCATTGGCAACGGGTTTAGCGACAACAACCTTTTCAGTAAGCACAATCGTCAGATGACTACCCCGCTTCTTGTAGGGATGAATTCTCCCTCGTGTCGACGGTCGGAATCGTTTCATTGCCGGCGCTTCATTGACCATTACACTGTCGATTACCAAATTTTTTCTCTCAAGCTTCGCATTATTTACCGCATTCGCGACCGCGCTATTGAGCGTTTTTACAATACCCTGTGCCGCGCGCTTTTGCGTCACCGCAAGCACCCGATATGCTTCTTCAATAGGCAAATTGCGAATCGCATCTGCTACCAAACGCATTTTTCTCGGACTTACTCGAACTGATTTTGAAAATGCTCGTACTTCCATATTATGTCTTACTTACCTCACGTGCCACAACCTTACCATGCCCTCTAAATGTTCGTGTCGGTGAGAATTCACCAAGTCTGTGTCCGACCATACTTTCATTAATCAATACGGAAATAAAATGCTTTCCGTTATGGATCATCAATGTATGTCCGACAAATTCCGGAGGAATCTGACTGGCACGCGCCCATGTTTTGATTCCATCATGTTTATTATTTTGTTTTTGAGTCATTACCTTTTTCAGTAATTTCTCATCAATATATGGTCCTTTTTTACTACTTCTACTCATAATTATTTGGTAGGATTATGTTTTCCTCCCTTTCTTCGAGTTACGATATACTTATCCGAATATTTATTCGGGCGTCTGGTCTTACCGACAGCCTTACGACCAGCATAGGTCTTGGGACTCTTCATACCGACTCCGGATTTCGCTTCTCCTCCTCCGTGAGGATGAGATCTCGGATTCATAGCCACACCACGAACACTTGGCCGTCTGCCCATATTTCGGGATCGTCCAGCTTTACCGATTACTTCGTTTTTCCACTCGACATTCCCGACCTGACCGACCGTAGCCATACAATTGACATGTACACGTCGGATTTCTCCTGACGGCATCTTTAAGAAGACATAATCTCCTTCTTTCGCATTCACGATGGCACCTGTACCGGCGCCTCGAGCAATCTGTCCGCCCTTACCGGGTGTCAACTCGATATTATGCACAAACGTACCCGCGGGCATGTCTCCCAACGGAAGCGCGTTACCGACTTTGATATCTACTCCTTTTCCGGAAGCAATTGTATCATTTTTCGTCAATCCTTGCGGAGCAAGAATATATCTTTTCTCCCCATCTGTGTATTGTACCAGAGCAATATCACAAGTTCTATTCGGATCATATTCAATTCCGATGACTTTACCCACAATTGACGGCTGTTTATTGCGCTTAAAGTCAATGCTGCGCAAATATCTCTTATGCGCGCCGCCCTGATGGCGCACCACTACCTGTCCGCTTGCGTCTCGTCCCGAATGTTTCTTTTTTATTGTTTTTAATGCACTCATATTACTTTCCCTCCGCTCCGGATTCTGCAAACGCTATTCTATCACCTTTTTTCAGGGTGACAATGGCTTTTTTGAAATCCGCCTTTTGTACTTCTGCCCGTCGCATCCCGACCCGATGAGACTTTCCTTTCACAATACTGGTCGCGATACTGACAGCTGTCACATTAAACATTTTCTTTACCGCATATTTTATTTGCGATTTTGTCGCGTCCTTTGCGACGATAAAGCTGTATTTGTCTTTATTTGCCTCGGACATCGCTTTTTCGGTTACTAATGGTCTGATAATTACCGGCGCATTCATACTTATTTATCCTCCTTTTTTACTCTCTGTTGCAGAAGAGCAATCACTGTTTTATCCAACACAACTGTCTTTGCTCGCATGACTTCATATACATTCAACTGCGCTGCATTTGCAAATTGTACTCCCTGAATATTTTGTCCCGCGCGTCGTGCTTTCTGCAATTCAGGAGACATGACAAACAACACATTTATCTTTTTATCAGTCAATCCGATCTTTTCGAGCATTTCCGCAAATAATTTTGTTTTGGGCTCCAGAGATGCAAGTCCGGAAATAACCGAAATCTGACTGTCTTTCACCTTCGCGGACAACGCGCTGACCAAAGCCTTCTGCTTCATCTTCTGCGGCAGACTCAGATTGTAGTCGCGAGGTTTGGGTCCGAATACAATACCTCCCTTGACAAATATTGGCGCGCGCAAGGTACCATGGCGCGCGCGCCCTGTACCTTTTTGTCGATAAATCTTTTTACTTGATCCGTCAACTTCACCTCTGGTCTTTGTAGACGCGTTTCCTTGCCGCTGATTCACCAAAAATACTCTGACAGCCTGCGCGATAAGCGTTTTATTAATTTTCTGCCCGAACAATTCTTCAGGAAGATCCATCTTTCCTGCCGCTTTCCCGTCAATTCCCAGTACATTTACGCTCAAATTCACGGCATCCATAGCCTTCTCCTTCTTCACTATACGCTTAGGAGTAACAGATATTTGTCCTTCTGCTTTCACATCCTCGGCTTTTACTACCACTTTTTTCTCAGCTTTTACTGTTTTTTTCATCGTTTTTACTTCCTTTTCTTTATTTTCAGTTTTCAGTTTTGTGTTACTTGCCATCTTCCTTTTCCTCCTTCACTTCTTCTTTCTCTTCAGCTTTTTCTTCCTGTACAGATTCACTCTTCTCTTCTGCACTGTCTTCTTTTGCTGCCTCCTGTACCTCATCTTTACTCTGCTTTGCAGAGACGTCCTCTTTTGGTTCTTCGGTTGCCACTTCAGAAACAGCTTCTTTTACTTCTTCATCCTGTTTTGCAGACTCACTATTCTGCTCTGCAACATCTTCAGAGCTCTGCTTTGCAGAGGTTTCTATCTTTAACAATGGGACAAAGTTCTTCATTTCGCCTGTTACAGTAATCACAACGGTTGATTTTTTTGTACCGGGGAGAAGCCCCAATACGTATAATTTTTTATTCTCCGCGTCCACATCGACAACAGTGAGATTTTTGATCGTGACATCTTCATCTCCCATGTGTCCTGCCATTTTCTTTCCTTTATACACGCGTCCCGGCGTCGTTCCCTGACCGATTGAACCCGGTGCACGATGTCTGTCTGACTGACCATGTGTTTTCGGACCGCCTCTGAAGTTATATCGCTTCACACCACCGGCAAAGCCTTTTCCTTTGGAGACACCGCTCACATCGATGATATCTCCCGGTTTAAATACCGTATCTAGTGAAATTGCCGAACCTACTTCAGGAAGATCATTCTCATCCTGCAAACGTACTTCCCGCAAAACAGTGGGAACGTTTGTAAGTTTTGCCTTTCCTGCATGACCTGAGGCAGCCTTAAAAGGTTTCTTCTTGATTCCCCATCCTAATTGAACAGCTGTGTACGCGTCTTTTTCAGTCGTTTTTACCTGCACGACAAAATTATCTGCAACAGCGACTTCCGTAACGGGTATTCTTCTCCCGTTCTCCAAAAATTTTTGTGTCTGATCAATTTTCTGACCAATCAGTGTTTGTATCATATTTTTTTATTATTTTGAACCTGACTAATTTTATGACAAAAAAAAGATAGCCATTAGGCTACCTCTTCAAATCAATATTAATGATATGAGCCCCTCTAAACGGGGTGGCCATAATTAGGCTTTTTTAATCAATCATACAATCAGCATGTTTACTTTATTGGGCATTAACGTTTGAAAAGTAGAGACAAAGATTACATCTTCAGCTCTACATCTACACCTGCTGGTAACGACAAATTTGTTAAACTATCGATCGTTTTGTCTGTCGGCGAAATGATATCAATGAGCCGCTTATGAATTTTAATTTCATAATGATCGCGGGCATTTTTATCGATAAAAGGTGACTTATTTACCGTATATACACTTCTATCAGTAGGCAATGGAACCGGTCCTACCACTTTAGCTCCCGTTCTGATGACGGAATCTAAAATTTGCTGACAACAAGTGTCTAGGACACGTGCATCATAACTCTTCAAACGGACTCTAATTCTTCCTTTTGCCATAATACCAACAGACTGTTAAAGATCTCTATTAAATTGTGTTATTATTTAATAATTTTTGTAATAACACCTGCACCTACTGTGCGTCCACCTTCGCGGATAGCATATCGCATACCTTCTTCAAGTGCGACAGGTACAATTAATTTAACAGTCATTTTGGTTGTGTCTCCAGGCATAACCATTTCGACACCATCCGGAAGAGTTACGTTACCGGTAACATCAGTTGTTCTGATATAGAACTGTGGACGATAACCTTTGAAAAACGGTGTATGTCGTCCACCTTCTTCTTTGGTTAAGACATATGCTTCAGCTTCAAACTCTGTGTGTGGTGTCGTCGTACCCGGTTTTGCAATAACCTGTCCTCTTTCGACATCAGTTTTCTCAAGACCTCGAAGTAAAAGTCCGACATTATCTCCTGCTTGTCCTTCATCAAGCTGTTTCTTAAACATCTCAACTCCAGTTACAACAGATGTCTTATTTTTATCCAATCCGACGATTTCCACAGGCTCATTTACCTTGACAATACCTCTTTCAATTCTTCCGGTGACAACTGTTCCGCGGCCTTTAATAGAGAAAACATCTTCTACAGGCATAAGGAATGGCTTATCCAGTGCGCGTTCCGGTGTCGGGACATATTCATCAACTTTTGCTACGAGATCTAATATAGCTTGTTCTGCCTTCGGATCTCCTTCAATTGCTTTCAATGCTGATCCTCTAATAATTGGAGTGTCATCGCCCGGATATTGATATTTGGAGAGGAGTTCGCGGATTTCCATTTCAACAAGTTCAAGGAGTTCTTCATCTTCTACCATATCTGTCTTATTAAGGAAGACAACAATGGATGGTACACCTACTTGGCGGGCAAGAAGGATATGTTCTCGTGTTTGCGGCATCGGACCGTCAGGAGCTGAAACAACAAGGATCGCTCCGTCCATCTGTGCTGCGCCGGTAATCATGTTTTTGATATAGTCAGCATGACCTGGAGCATCAATATGAGCATAATGGCGTGTTTCTGTCTCATACTCTTGATGTGAAATATTAATCGTGACGCCTCGAGCTCTTTCTTCAGGAGCATTATCAATGTCTGCATATGAACGAGCCTGCGCCATTCCCTTCTTTGCAAGAACGGAAGTGATAGCTGCAGTTGTTGTGGTTTTACCGTGGTCGACGTGACCGATTGTTCCGATATTTACATGTGGTTTTGTTCTCTGAAATGTTGCCATAGTGTTTTAAAAATAAAAATCTCATTTCTGCAATGAGAGTAAACATATATTACAATATTTTTCTTTCCCCGTCAACACCTAAAATCGCCTTTTTTACTGTTTTTTATTTTATCGGAGGTAATCCGCTTCCCAATATAACGTTTTCCCCTCCTGTTTTTATGTAATCAGCCACTACTCCCATAGCATCATATAATTCTTCTTCGGGCATATCTGCATATTTTTGGGAATATATTCCAGCCAGAGTACGTACACTTACAGTTCTTCCTGATAATACCAACCGTAATATATCTCTCCTATAGATATATTTTGGCGATAATGCATCAACCTCTTCAAAAGGAGATAACTTTCCCATCATCCTTTCTTCATATTCATGAAGTTTACGATTGAGCTGCTCTTCACGATACATTCGTATATCATCAGGGATATCGTGTATGCTCATACTGTAAGGGACTACTGATTTATATTGAAACAGAGGATTTACCGGCTGCTGAGGAGCACTATCATATGCCTGCATCAACCACACATCATGTCTGCCCAGGGCTGCGTCAAATATTTTCCGTGAACCTGATGGATATTCTTTCTTTCCCATTATATTGTTAGCGTCAGATCACGTCCGAAATATCATCTTTGAAACCGCCTTTAAATTGTGGATCTCTCTTGACTAATTCCTGAGCATAAGCACGCACAGTGTTCTTATCAAAATCAGGATCTTTCGCGAGACTTGCAAGAGATACTCTCCCATGAGCATCTCTATGATCTCCAAGCTTACTCGCAAATAATAATATCTTACCATCGTCGACAGGAGCACTCTCTCCCTTGCCCAAAATTGTTGTCAGCGGATTTGTTTCAGCGACAGGAGCAGAAACTCCCCAAAAATTATCATGACGTGCAGTAATTGCTTCAGGAACCTCACCCAAAGAAGATGCCGCGACAAAACTACCAGTATCCGCAGCAACAGGAAGATTCCCTGTTATAGCTTCTCTAACAATTTCTCTTACCTCGGAGGCTGTTACAGGCTGCTCAGGCATTTGAGGTGGTTGGGGGACATGCCGAGAAGCTCCTGCAAAAAAAGCGCGTCCTTGTCCAGATGATGACTCCTTGGATGAT
Source organism: uncultured Gammaproteobacteria bacterium (assembly GCA_964562445.1). Classification (GTDB taxonomy): domain Bacteria; phylum Patescibacteriota; class Microgenomatia; order Levybacterales; family UBA12049; genus JACDET01. The sequence goes on along the minus strand of CAZLSZ010000001.1, from coordinate 9,597 downwards.
GGGACTTCAGCAGGCTTTGCAACTATTCCGTCATTACGATGTCTCCAGCGATCAACTAAAGCAACTATCCCGATGCCTCCGGCCAATGCTGCTCCGCTGCGGGGCAATAAATCCATCTGTGTAACGAGATCCGCTCCTACAAACCCAGCTGTGGCAAGTCCTGAAGGAACCTCAGCCCGTAATCTTGAAAAATATCCTCGTGGTATTGTTTCATTTTCCGCCATAGTAAATAAAAAGGGATAATAGCAAGTTCATCTATATTTGTCAACATTTTTCAACGTCAACACCTGCTATCGTTCTTGACAAAACACACTAAAGCTCTATAATACCCCAATGACTGAAAGACCACATCTGCAAGACAACCTAAAAGAAAGAGTTGCTGCTATCCAAAGAAATATTCATAAAGATTTGACAGAAATTATGGCTGGTAAAAAAGTTGAACCGGGCATATCAATCTTGGCAAAAGGAGAATCAGGACGCCATGAGCCAGTACAAACAGAATTCAGCACTCCCCCCGTGCTCATCACCAATACGCAAACAGGAGAGAAAGCAGAGGTGAGAGCGCATACTGTCAGGAGAAATCCCCAAACAGAAGCGGCATGGTATGCTTTAACATTTTCAAATCCACATGCGCAATACCCTCCCGTAGAAGATTTTTCGAGTAAAACAACAATTAACGCTAATGGTCATTTCGACCTAGAGTCCCAATATCCTCTCCTTACGGGTTCGTCACAGGAGATAGACACACAGGAGAGAACGCGCCTTCCCATAACACAACAGCTCGTGAATGTATTAAAACAAAGCCTCCCACCACGAGTGACGGATGTAGCACCTGCTACATTGCCTCAACACACACTCGCTGAACCGACCAGAGCATTTCCGCAGATGGATGTACAATATGAACAACCGGGACTAAATAAAACTCCCAAAACAGAATTGACTCCGGTCACAGAAGAAGAGGCAATCCGAATCGCGTTAGAAAGAGTGGTACAGCAAGATTCAGATCCATTGCTATTTAAAGCGTATAATCAAGACGGACAGGCTGTGTCATTTCAAGGAGAAGTCTCACGTGTGGGAAACCGTGGAGAAACACTAAGAGAGATAGGATCTGCGATAGCTACTGATAAACCCCAAAAACCACATAAAGCTGCATGGGCTGTGGGCGCAGGGATTTGCTTGGTTGCCGGCGCATATGGTGGGATCAATCTTTTAGCAAACGCGACAGCATCAGGACAAAGAGTAGTAGCATCAGCTACAGCAGGCATCGCCAATCCTTACAATTTTCTCGGGCTTGTAAAAGATGATGTAGCAGAGGAGACGAAAGCAAAAATAGACAAAAATGCTGAAGCTACTGCCAAATCATTTAATGACTCTCTTCCCAATCTGTACGGCCCTGGTGCGCTGTTACTCGGAGGAGCTTTGGGAGCAGGTATCGCTCGAAACAGAATGAAGAGAACCTCACCGGGAGAATTTAATAAAGCGTTTCGGAGATATGCAGGAGATAAATTCAATCAAAAAGGTATAGAAGACACTATCCGGCGTGATTATGCTCTTTCGCTCACAGATCAACATGGAAAAGCTCCGATGGAATATGCGAATTCAAGACGTGATGGTAAAATGATTGGAGAGATACTCGCTTCACCAAAAGAAGTATCTAGCATAGAAAAAATACGTGAAAATATTGCAAGTGATAGAAGAGCATCGAAGCGAAGAAAAATCATTTTTTACGGAGCAGGAGGGGCAATACTTGCAGTGGCAGGGTTAGCCAGCGGAAGCAATATGCGCACATATGCAGAAGAAGCAATGCAGCTCACTAAGCAATCTCAAACGCTTTCGATAAAAACACTAGACAGCGCGTTTGCATGGGCAGGATACCATTCAGCCAAAAAAGGAGCCGATGGAGCAAAAGAAGCTCTTACGGAAAAATGTGAGAAAGGGATCCTAAATACGGACAAATGGACGCATCCGAATGGCAACCTAGCAAGAACGCTCCTTGAAGGAGCACAGAGAAACGTACTCACCGCTAAACAGTACGATCCCAACTATTCCGGCCTTGACAAAAATATCACCGGTATAATAGCAAACATTCCGGCTGACAGCGCGTATGATAGCGGCAATAACGAATGCTTACAGGTGAATCCGTCCCAATCATATCCTCGTACACAGTCACTGAGCGCCCAAAAGGATCAGGCAGATTGGCTTATCGGACAACTCACTCCCAAAGAAGCGCAATTTTATAACATTATGCCTAAAGATGTCTCAGATAAATATGCTCGAGGCGAAATCAAAGGCGATGTACAGGAAATAAAAACAATAGCCGCTTCAATTACGAAAAAAAAGACAGAACTCGCCACTCAAGCAGCCGCAAAAAGGTACGATGCCGATAGAGCAAAACTCGGGTTAACACTCGTCGGAGGGACTGTAGGGATGCTCGCATTATGGGAAGGTAGTAAAAAAATCACAAACACGAATAGAAGAAAGAAAAAATAAATTTACTTTTCTTTTTATGATTTTATGCTCACACACTCTAGAGGAACGTATGCGCCTTTTGAAACTTTTCCGTTCTGATTTACAGGTTGATATGTACTTTTTTCAGTATTTGATTTAACCAGCTTCGCCCATACTCCTATGCTGCCGGCTGCAGATTTCGTTTTAGAACTGTCACGCTTCATAAACATGAAGGTAGGTGTCTCTCTTGTATACGTGATGACGGTATCGGTAGCTTTCCCATTGTATCGGGCTGCTTCTCCGGATACAGGGACTACTTGCGTCACATTCTTAGTAATCTCTTCAGGTTTGGAAAAAACAACGGGCGCAGATAACGAAGGAGCATCATAGACTCCTATTTCGCCTTGCTTAGCATGTTCTTCCACCTTCTTTTTATTATCAACAGAAACATTTGAAGGGAGACACTTAGTAAAAGTAACATTCCAGAGCTGAGGATTTCCATTGCTTGGTGTAAAAAGATTCTTATCATTCTCATCTACGATGAGCGAAACAGGATGCTTCACGATATCCGTCGTTACCATTTCCCGATATTCACGACTGGACGGCGATAGAGCCACGGTTCCTACAACCCCTGCAGCAGCGCCCAAAGCCACAACTCTTAAAGATATCTCTTTCCTCATGAAGGGGATTATAGTGAATATATCAAACACTGTCAACATTTTTTCCCAAATTTCTTGACATTATGTCCATTCCATAGTAATATCGCCAGATATTTATTAACTATATAAAAATATGCGTACAGAAATAATTTCACCAATCCCATCGACGCAAAGCTATACCGATTCTCTCATGCAAGAGAACAGAGAACATATACCTGCCGTTCAGACATCCTCCACGGTTAGAAAAAAGCGGAGATGGCCTGTGTATGTTGCTATTGGTGTAACAAGTGCAGCAGTTGCAGGCAGTGCATTATTGCCCAAAAACGGAGAGACAGAACAATATGATGGTATACATAAAGCTGATAAATCCGTACAACCTTCTCCCGCTCGACCTAACGTACCTGATGCATCTAAAATTGCAGAAAAATATATACCTCCTCAGTACCTGCAGATCTATCAAGATACCATGAAAAAATATCCCACGATACCATGGCCCACCCTAGCCGGAATCGGAAAGATTGAATCAGAACATGGACAATCCGGCGCTAAGGGTGTAAAAAGCGGCGTAAATTGGCTTGGATGCTGCGCAGGACCAATGCAGTTTTATATCAATAGAAAAATGGCGAGAGGCACAACAACGTGGGATCTCTGGGGGAAAGATTACAATAAAGACGGTAAAAAAAATGTCTACGACCCCGAAGACGCAATACCGTCTGCCGCCGCATATCTCAAAGGATTAAAATATGATTCTCAAAAAAAAGCAAAAAGTATCTGTAATACAAAAAAATACCCTTTGGGAACAACTGCTGAAAAAAACGCGTTATGGGGATACAATCGATCCTGTCAATATGGACAAAATGTACTGAAATGGGCGGCAGAATACAAAGGGTAACCAACCTTGACAAGGCTACTCTTCCGTAGTAAGATCACGCAATGTCCAAAAACGTATAGGAGAATAATTCATGGCAAAAACAGAAATATTACGATACACTACTCCTGCTCTCACAGCAAATGCGCCAACTCAGGAGATACAAGAACCTGTCCCGCAAAATAAAAGACCGTGGCTAAAGATAGCAGCTCCCGTAGTAGCACTGACGATATCTGCGGGTGGATTTATGGTGACACGCACAGACAACGTAAATGCATTTATGGGAATATTAAAAGGCGAAAAACCCTCCACGTCCCAAAACTCTGAGACGCTGCAGTCTCCTCCCAATTTAGGGAAAGAAAACCGTAAAAGACCTGGCTATTATCAAATGCCTCCTTCTACCGACGGCGCGTATATTTTTAATGGAGGCACATGCCCGATACAACGACATGGATCAAAAGAACTCATACAAGTCCTCTATACTGCCGCACAAAAATGGAAGGAAGAAACCGATGGAGAAATTGTTATAGGAGATCTCAATGGGGGAGAACCGCATAAATCACACAAATGGGGCATCGGTGTAGATCTCAGCGCCACAACAGGAGACGGCAAAGGCGCTGCAGCTATGAATGGTGTACGAGGTAAATACAGCAAAGACGCCACGATCAAATTAGGGAAAATATTTTTGGATACCGATAAGGTGAAAAATATCTGGTATATGGACCGTGACGTGAACGCTAAATTGCTAGAATATGCAAAAGCAAATGATAAAAGCCTCCAAAGCATACGACCTCTATCGGGCCATGATACGCATTTTCATATTGATATCTCTGATACATATAAACAATCACCATGGGCGCCGAATTGCTGAGGGATAAGCATTCAGCTCTATCCACATTGATACCGATTTCCCCATTCTTTCTCATGGAAAGCTAAATATTAACCGTTCTATTGCTAATCTTTTCTAGCCACAAAGACTCTTGCGTATAGGCGTAATTTATGCTAAAATCCTCAGATTACTATGAGTCAGGAAAGAAATATCAGGCCTATCACACCGGGAACAGAAAGACTGTTTACGCAGGACCCATCATTTACCCTCGTCCCACAAGTACCACAGGATCTTACCGATTACAGTCCGCAGTATACCGAGGCAGATAGATACGCAATTGAGAGGCGGACATACAATACAGCAGCTCTCGGACACAGTATGGAGGATATGGGTAGAAACATATGGAGAGCAGTTAGAGCAAAAATGCCCGAAGAAGGAAGAAAAATGGTATATGGAGATTTAGTAGCCCATTTTGGAGATATACGTATGAGTTCTGACATTGGAGCAGAAAAGCGTAATCCACGCAAACCTGGAAAAGTAACGCTTACATGCACAGGCGAATATAATGAGCCGATTACGGGGAGAGTAGATAATGCAGATAATCCATCCATATGGAATAGTTTAAAAGAACATATCAAAACAACAAGAGAAGGATTTGGAAAGCCTCCTGAAACAAAAATAGCCGTTATTTTTGGTCCCGAAGAAAAAATTGACGATGCCACCATCACGTGGACACCTACATCTCTGGAAAGCCAAAAAGAATTATTTCAAGGCTACCAAGCACTCTACCCACTGATGGAATCAGTCACCCGACAAACCGATCAATACACACAATCGCTACTTAAAGAAAATCCTAAGGAAGCAGAAAAAAACCCAAATCCCAAACAAGCATGCATATTGCGGCTGGAGCCGCCGTATGGCATGTACCTCACCTCAATAGTTGAATTAACTCCTCCCATACAAAAAGACCTGAAAACACTCTATACGTATGACCCTGATACCCACTCATATGTGCGAGATGAAGCAAGTCATGGGACAAATCTCAAAAATGGTGTCGAAACACAACAGCAATATCCTGCAGTACTTATCGCTCCACTCTTAGGTGATATGGTCGAGCTTGTAAAATTCAAATTTGAGAATGAAGAGAAACCCAAACCGCCAAGAGTCTAATCCCTTGCTTGACAGACACTTCTCGAGCCTGTCACAATGGATATATGGACCCGAATCAGCCTCCGACAGCATCCCCAGCACAACCCACACAGCAAGCAGGACAAGTATATCCTGAAGAACCGCCACAAACATCTTTGCCAAATAATCCGCAAAATCCTACAAAAAAAAATTTCTTCTCAAAAAAAATGCTTCTCATCAGTGGGGGAGTAATACTATTAATAATTACGCTTGTATTGGGTATACTATCAGCTTCTCTACAAAATAAGAAACAGGAGCAGCAAACGATTACAGATACTGAGACTCCACAAGTACAAGAAAAAACTATACCTGATAAAACTACCGGAGATGAAAAAAAAATACCGAATTATTATTTTGTGTATGGGACATGGACAGGACAAACATCCGCGATACGCGCTTTTGACCTGAGAAATAACAAAACCTTTCAGATAGCCACATTACCTCTTAACATACGCAAGATTTCACTACTTAATAACGAAACACTTCTCTATATAGATCAAACAGACGATAAAGATAACGGAAGACGAATTTCAATCTACAATATAAAAGATAAATCTATCACCACAAGTATCTATGCGGAAAATAATAATACGATTTATGATTACTTTCTCTCGCTAGACAAAAAATATCTCGTGCTATGGGAAATAAAAAAGATAATGGACAAAGAAGATATATTTGATACGGGTAAATCGCAGATATTTACCGTGGATATTACCAATGCATCAATAAAAAATATAGTCTATGATGAAATTATTAAGCCAAATGTCCCTGTCCATTACCCTCGCGGCATTACCAACACCGGCACAGTCATTACAGACTCATATTTGCCCGATGCATCCACACTCACACCGAAAAATTTCGGGTATGGACTAAGCATGGTGGATTTGGATGGAACAAATAAAAAAGATATAGATGCGGTTCCTGACGGGACCTACGGAATAAAACCCGTATTGGGAGGAGACGGAAAGTATCTTCTGTTTGCGGGGTATGATGGGTCACAAGACGATGGGAAAAATGTGGTAAACGGCAGAAGGCAGGCAATACAGACCCCCAACACACTTGAATTACTCAATACTCAAACTCTTCGCAGATTTCCTCTCCCGAATACCGATAAACATATTTATACACGTGTTGCCTGGGATCCCGTGACGGGCAACGTCGCTGCTGAGATACAGTCTGCAAGTGTCCAAGATACACAAACGATTATTTATACCATGGAATCTCAATCACCCGCAATATTTTCACTCCCCCAAGAAGATGATAAACAATATAGATATATTTCGCAGCTTCCCGAAGGGAAGCTGCTTATGGGAATACCTGATAAACGTCCATCAAGTTTGGGAAATCTCGGTAACGATTATGAATACGCCTATGCAAATATAGCCATCAAAGATAAAAATGATAAACTTACAAAAATAACCATAAAAGACCACTTTTTGCAATATATTACCGTTCTGCCCAAAGATTTTTTTAAATCTGAATTACGCGAAGCGACATATTAATCTCCTTATCAATAATACGAATACGCCCAGTAAGCATACTTACTGATACCCATCGTCTGCAAATACTGCTGTTTTTGGGAAACAGACACACTATCCTCAAACCATACACTATGCTTCTGCCCTGCTTCGTCAGTATAAAGAATATTTGTTTCCCCTGACTGATTATCCCTCGTAATCCTACATGGATCAAAAGAGCATCCCTGCAGAAACTTTTCATTTATCTGCTCAAGCGTCAGCGGTTTTCCATTTGATCCTGCCTTACCGGCATTATCAATCTCCCAATCATACCCGAACATGCCGAATATAACGATAACTTTATCCGAAGGAGCTACCCGCAGCAAATCATTCATAAGATCTTTTATGGAATACCCGTACGTTTCCTTCCCATCAAGAGGAAAGTTGGGTCCCGGATTCCCCCGTGACTTATGAAAATCATACGCCATAATAAGGACGTTATCTGCGTACTTTGATAAATTTTTCATATCAAACGGCCGCACTCTATAAAACACATCACCATACATTGTGATCGAATATTCAAGATCCGCCTTTTTTACCTCTTCTGAAAATTGCTTATTAAAATTATTAATCTGTTCAATAAGGGAAGTAAACGGAATCGCGCTCATTTCAAGATCAAGCACAACTCCCTGAAAATGATTTCGCTTTGCCTGCTCTATTGTCTGCGCAATTATTTTTCTTTGCAAGGCAGCATTCTTGAGTACCGCTGCATTTATATCAGCATCGACCATCCGCAATACCAGTAACGAACGTTTTCCCTCCGGAACAGACTGAGTAAACTGCTCTAGCTTTTCCATACCTTCTTCTGTTGAAATACCGTTTGCATCAGGGGTAATACCGAAATACAAATACGTATCATACGCGGTATCAATAGGATCATCATGAGTAAGTGTCCAATAGGGGACAAACAATAGTTTTTCCTTGTCCTGATTTTTTTGTATTATGAGGGTGGGGGAGGGGCTCACAACAGATTCTCCTACAGGTTGACGCAGATCATTACCTATTTTCTTTTTAGCTATCTGCAATCCACCGACCAAAAGGAGTATCAGCACCAATAAAATAAGAGTAAATCGTTTCACCTCTCTATTATACTCTTTCTTATGATAAACATGTTTTTTATGAACTGATGCTTTGCAACAAGATAAAAATATTTTATACTTCTCTTATGGAGAAGGATCTCAAACCCAAAATATTTCTCGGTGTTATGATCGCGAGCGTACTTTTTATCTCGCTCTCAGGGCCATTTATCAATATCCACAGCTTAATTACATTATTAGTACAGATTTTTGGGATACTGCTGATTGTCTGGGCGCTCATTGTTCAGCGTGTACAAAAAAGCCATCATCAAAAGCTCCCCAAGGGGTCCTTTTTTCTTACACAAGGCCCTTATGAAATACTACGTCACCCTATATATGCCGGACTTTTGCTCATAGTATCAAGCCTTTTGCAGTATAATTTGAGTTTTTCGCGTACATTAGCATTCTTTCTCTTTATCGGCGCAATGGTACTAAAAATCATCCGAGAGGAGTATATTTTGGAGCATGAAGTAAAAGAATATAAAGAATACAAAAAAAATACGAAATCAATTATCCCGTATCTTTTTTAAGTCATTCCTGTCCATAATAATAAAATACTCTTCTTTCGGACGCCTCATAAAATTTCCGAGCAACCGCTCCATATCATGTTTTTGAGAATTATGTTTTTGCATCGCGGCAACTTTTTTATCCCATACGGAAGCTATATTTACGGTCTTGGATATATCTACTTCCTTATAACCGGGAGGGAAATAGATAAAGTAGGGGAGCTGGAAAGATCTTGCATGTTCGGTAAGGGCATAATACCAAATCTCCTGAATTGACGGGGTATGTTCAAAAATATACGAAGCAATCATAGATACGGTTATATGATCTATATGTCCGGAGACTCCTCTATTTTCCATGGTCAGAATGAGTTCAGGTTTAATCGTATCCAGAATCTTCTGTATCTTCTCGGCAATTTCATGATAGATAGCATTACACAGCGTCCCATCTTTATATCCCAAAAAAAAGACTTCCCGCACACCCAGCTCTTTTGCTGAAGCAAGGAGTT